>JBCBFY010000031.1:0-46142 GCA_038527325.1 Cyanobacteria bacterium J06614_10 | reverse complement strand
ACAGGCCAAGTGCTCAAAGCCATCACCCCAGCCGTAATAGAACAGATTCGCAGCGAGCTGACGCAGGCTTATGCAAACGGCATTCGTAGCTGCGCGATCGCCTTCCTTCACAGCTACCAATACCCCGCCCACGAGCAGCAAATCGGCCAGCTAGCCCAGCAGGTCGGCTTCACCCAAATCTCCCTCTCTCACCAAGTCAGCCCGCTGATCAAATGGGTCAGCCGGGGAGACACCACAGTCGTCGATGCCTATCTCTCACCCATTCTCAAAAGATACGTAGATCGTATTGAGACAGCCTTCGCCGTAGACGACATAAACAGTAACGAAAAGCCTCAGCTACTGTTCATGCAGTCCAACGGAGGCCTAACACCCGCCAGTTATTTTCGCGGAAAAGACAGCATTCTGTCCGGCCCAGCGGGCGGCATCGTCGGCGCAGTGCAGAGCAGCCTCGCCGCAGGCTTTAAGAAAATTATCACCTTTGACATGGGAGGCACCTCAACCGATGTCGCCCACTATAAGTCAGCAGAAAATCATGAGTACTCAGAGCCGCTTCAGAGTAGCCCATTAGGTAGCCCAATATATGAACGAACCTTCGAGACAGAAGTCGCAGGCGTCAGATTGCGATCGCCCATGATGGCCATCCATACCGTCGCAGCAGGCGGTGGCTCCGTCCTGAGCTTTCAGAGCGATCGCTACCAGGTAGGCCCCGACTCAGCAGGCGCCTACCCCGGCCCGGCCTGCTATCGCAACGGTGGACCGCTCACCGTCACCGACTGCAACGTCATGGTGGGCAAAATCCACCCCGACCTTTTCCCAAAAGTCTTCGGCCCAGACGGCAACCAACCCCTCGACAAATCTCTCGTACAAACCAAATTCACCGAGCTTGCCAGCACCATCAACACCGCAACCGGAGATGGCCGTAGCCCCGAGCAAGTCGCAGAAGGCTTTCTTGCCATTGCCATCGATAACATGGCCAGCGCCATCAAAAAAATCTCCGTACAAAAAGGCTACGACATCGCCGACTACACCCTTTGTTGCTTCGGCGCAGCAGGTGGCCAGCACGCCTGCAAACTAGCCGAATCACTCGGCATCAAAACCATTTTTATTCACCCCTTCGCAGGCGTACTCTCAGCCTACGGCATGGGCCTAGCCGACCGGCGAGTCCTCAAAGAAAAAACAGCAGAAGTCCCCCTAACCGCCGACACACTTCCTCAGCTCCGCGATCAAATCAATGACCTATCTGCCCTCGCCGAAGCTCACCTACAGGCCCAAGGCACCCAAGACATCGGCCACATAGAGACAGTGCCGCAGCTCCACGTACGCTACACAGGCACAGACGCAACCCTACCTGTCGACCTCGCCCCCCTAGAAGATATCCAGACCCAGTTCGAAACCCGATACCGCCAGCGCTACGGCATCACCCTCCCAGACACAGCGCTCATCGTCGCGACAATCACCGCCGAAGCCATTGGCAAACCGCATCACCTAGAAGAACATCTCCCAACAGAAAAATCTCAAAAAGAATCCTCCTCTGCTCACTCAGCAGACAAACCCATCGCCACAAAAACCGTCTTGCTATTTTCAGAAGACCGATGGCACTCCGTACCCGTTTACAACAGAGAACACTTACCCATAGATATACCAATTACAGGCCCCGCAATTCTCCTCGAAAAAACAGGCACCAACATTTTAGAAAGTGGTTGGCGCGCAGTCCTAAAAAGCAGTGGCGCGATTGTCCTCAGACAACAAGCAACAGTAGAAAAGGACGTGCGATCGCCTATTTCTTCATCCAAACCCGACCCCGTTCGGCTAGAAATTTTCAACAATCTGTTTCAAGCGATCGCAGAACAAATGGGCCTCACCCTACAAAACACCAGCTCTTCTGTAAACATCAAAGAACGCCTAGACTTCTCCTGCGCCATCTTTGATCGCCAAGGAGAACTCGTCGCCAATGCCCCCCACATCCCCGTTCACCTCGGCTCCATGGGAGAAAGCGTCAAAGCTCTCATTGCCACTAACCAAACCCCGTTTAAACCCGGCGACACCTTCATCTCCAACAATCCCTTCAACGGCGGCACCCACCTCCCCGATATCACCGCCATCACCCCCGTTTTCATTCCTACTCCCTCAATCCAACACAGTCAAACCGCTCCCCCCAGCACCCAGCCACTCTTCTTCGTCGCCTCTAGAGGCCACCACGCCGACATCGGCGGCATCACCCCCGGCTCTATGCCACCCAGCAGCACCCACCTCTCCCAAGAAGGCATCCTCCTCGACAACATTCGGCTCGTCACCCAGGGCACCCTACAAGCCAGCCAGCTACAAACCCTACTCACAAACCACCCCCACCCTGCCCGCAACCCGACTCAGAACCTAGCCGACCTCCAAGCCCAAATCGCCGCCAACAACAAAGGCGTTCAGGAACTGCACCGCATGGTCACCCAGTTTGGCCTACCCACCGTGCAAGCCTATATGCAACACGTTCAAAACAACGCTGAAGAATCCGTTCGACAAGCGATCGCACAACTCTACAATCACCATGGCCCCACCCCCATGACCTGCACAGTGCCCATGGACTGCGGCGCCACCATCCAAGTCAACATCACCCTATCGCCAACGTCTCGCAGCGCCACTATCGACTTTGCAGGCACATCACCCCAGCAGCCCAACAACTTCAACGCCCCCCTAGCAATTTGCAAAGCCGCCATTCTCTACGTTTTTCGTACCCTAGTAGAGCGACCCATCCCCCTCAACGCAGGCTGCCTAAAGCCATTGAACATTCTCGTTCCAGCCGGAAGCTTGCTCAATCCTAGCTACCCTGCCGCCGTCGTCGCAGGCAATGTAGAAACCTCGCAAGCCATCACCGACGCGCTATACGGCGCCCTCGGTGTGCAAGCCGCGTCCCAAGGCACCATGAACAACTTCACCTTCGGCAACACACGCTACCAGTACTACGAGACGATCTGCGGCGGCTCAGGCGCAGGTAACTCCTTCCCTGGCACCGACGCCGTACAAACCCATATGACAAACTCTCGCCTCACCGATCCAGAAGTCTTGGAAGTACGCTTCCCTGTGCTACTAAACGAATTTTCTATTCGGCAAGGCAGTGGCGGCCACGGGAGATACCCGGGCGGTCATGGCGTCGTTCGAGATCTCTCCTTTCTCGAACAAATGACCGCCAACATCTTATCTGGGCGGCGCAAGACACAGCCATTCGGCCTAGAAGGTGGCCAACCTGGCGCTTCCGGGCAGACCCAAATTGTTCGTAGTAATGGAGAAAGCTCATTTCTACCCGCGACCAGCAGCGTAGAAATGAATCCTGGAGATAGGATTATCATTTCTACGCCCGGTGGCGGCGGATACGGCCCAGCGTCAGACCTACTGTAAAGTGCCTCTAGTATCCAAATCTCTCAGATAAAACACCGCAAAGCAGGCAGCGAGCATCGGCCAAGAGGCAAAGAACAAGATATTTGCCGACTCAAAAGGTGCCAGATACTTAGGAAAAGAAACAATTGTAGAAGCCGCATGCATTAGCAGCACAAGGCCATATGAAATAGTCTTTTGATAGCCCAACAGAAAGGCTATGACGATGACAAGCTGAACAGTACCCAAAAAGTATGAAATCCCCGGACCAATGCCGCCAACACCATAAAAAGACTGGAAAACAGCGGCCGCATGATTTGGCTGAAGAAATTTATCCAACACCCAAATCATCATCGCAATAAAGATGCTGATACGCGTTAACAAGAGCACTAGTGATATCCGCTGAGCAAGCGGTGTATTGATTGTGCTGGAAGCTTTCACGTCTGTTTTCATCATCGAATTTACCTTCCTTATAAAAAGCGTAGGACTATCTGTCTGTCTTCAAATTTTCGCTTTCATAGTACTGGTCACCACCCGCCGCCAAAATGAGAACACCCTAAGAATTGCCTATGCGCTAACGTATAATTAAGCCCAGGTTAATAGACGACAGGCTTCACCGTGTTTCACAACCTTCTGGCAACTCAAAACAGAGCCCTTGTTCTTTCCTTTTACAACGCCTTCGACAGCCGTAGGCTAAAAGACGCGCTATCGCTACTCTCCCCAGCGCTGGTCGCCCATATGGCCGGGCATGACCAACCCCTATCGAGAGAAGGCTTTTCGACAATCGGCACAGAAGTTTACAACGCCTTTCCCGACGGACGCCACCAGCTGACGATGGCGATCGCACACAGAGACATCGTCACCACCTACGGCACCTTTACCGGCACCCATCTAGGCCCCTTCCAAGGCCTCCCCGCCACCGGCAAACCGGTACAGTTCTCCATCATGCATATCGACCGGGTGCACTACGGCAAAATCGTAGAACACTGGGGCCAAGGCGATAGCCTCTCCCTAGTGCAGCAGCTCGGCATCAAGCTCGTACCCGGTCCTAACCTTGTCCTAAAAATGGGCATGAAAGCGAGTAAACAGATGACCGGCAACGCCTTCGAGCGGCTCCGCGCAGTCACCCAGCCCGACCATTACCCCCAGATTCCTGAATATTGAATGATTCTGGAAAAAGAATCTGGACCCTACACCCCCGTTCCCGCCGGGACCTTGTCGCGCTGCGGATGAACGCTGGTCCCCGCCTGAATCGCAGTGTACAGCCGGTTCAGCGCATTGATGTAGGCATAGGCAGACGCGACAACAATGTCAGTATTTGCCGCATGGCCAGAATAGATTCGCTCGCCGTGGCGCAGCCGAATCGTCACCTCACCCATCGCATCGATGCCAGCAGTTACCGACTGCACCGAAAACTCAATCAGGTCATTGGGAATATCAACAATGCGATTAATCGCCTGATAAATCGCATCGACCGGCCCCGTGCCAATAGAGGCATCCGTCAGCTCTTGGCCATCGGGCATGCGGATAGTAATAGTGGCCGTAGGCTGAGCGTTGCTACCACAAGAGACCTGAATGAGTTCTGCCTTGAAGTGCTCAGCCACCTGCAGCGCCTCATCATTGACGATGGCTTCCAGATCGCGATCGCTAATTTCCTTCTTCTTATCCGCAATATCCTTAAACCGCAGAAACGCCCGGTTCAAATCCTGATCGCCCAGCTCAAACCCAAGTTCCTTAAGCCGAGTGCGAAACGCATTGCGGCCCGAATGCTTACCCAGCACAATCTGATTGTCATTGAGACCAATCAGCTGCGCGTCCATAATCTCGTAAGTCAGCCGGTTTTTGAGCACCCCGTCTTGGTGAATACCCGATTCGTGTGCAAAGGCATTTGCCCCCACGATCGCTTTATTTGGCTGCACCAGCATGCCCGTCACATTCGACACCAGCCGCGAAGACTTGTACAGCTCCTGCGTATTGATAGCTGTCAGCGGCGCCTCCGACTCAGGCGGCAACCCAAAAAACGGATTGTAGTACTGACGGCGCACGTGTAGCGCCATCACCAGCTCTTCTAGCGCGGCATTGCCCGCCCGCTCACCAATGCCATTTACCGTGCACTCCAGCTGCCGGGCACCCGCCTTCACCGCCTCCAAAAAGTTCGCCACCGCCAAGCCCAAATCGTTGTGCCCATGCACCGAAATCACCGCCCGGTCAATGCTCGGTACATTGGCCTTGATCCCCCGAATCAACTCTCCAAACTCGCTAGGCGTCAGGTAGCCCACCGTATCAGGAATGTTCAGCGTCGTCGCCCCCGCCTGAATCGCCCGCTCCAACACCTCATACAAAAACTCAGGCTCGCTGCGACCGGCATCCTCCGGCGAAAATTCCACATCTTGCGTAAAGCTCTTTGCCAGGCCTACCATCTCTTCGGTAATGGCCAGCACCTCCGAACGAGACTTTTTGAGCTTGTACTTCATGTGAATGTCAGAAGTGGCGATGAAGGTATGGATTCGGCCCTTCGCAGCAGGTGCGATCGCCCCTGCCGCCGCCTCAATATCCCCTTTAGTTGCCCTTGCCAAGCCACAGATAGTTGGCCCCTCAGGCGTACCCACTTCACTCGCAATCGTACGGACCGCTTCAAAGTCACCCGGGCTCGCAAACGGAAAGCCCGCTTCAATAATGTCTACATTTAGCCGGGCCAGTTGCCTAGCAACCGCCAGCTTCTCAGCCACGTTCATCGTTGCGCCCGGCGACTGCTCACCGTCTCGCAGCGTCGTATCAAAAATAAGCACCCGGTCTTGAGCAGGCGAAGGGACGCGATCGGGACGAGTGGCTGACTGAGTCATGGCAAAAGCTACCTATAGCGTGTCGGGTCCAAGTCAAAGTCGAACCCGCTTCATGATTTCATTTACAAATCTAATTTTAGAAGGGTAAGCCACTATCGTGGCAATCAATCCGGCGCGGTTTAAATATTTTGTATAGATCGTCTAGAACACCTAGCAGCATGACACAAGCTGCGATAGTTTAGTGAGCTACGGCATTTACCCTGAAAACTGAAAAATCGTCTTTTCTGTGGAATCCGCTCCCATGTCTCGTCGCGCTGTTTTGGTAACCGCCTCATTGACCGGTTTGCTCACTGCCTCACTATACGGGTTGTTTTCCAGCCCGCCCCTCCTGGCAGCTACCTTCTCATCTATTCCTGAGACGGCCAAACAGGCCTCTCCCAAGCAGATATCTCTCAAGCAAATACCTGAAAATCTACCTGGCAGAGCGCCCGTTGAGCCAGTCGAGTTTCCAAATGAAACGCCCACAGAACCCGTCGATATTCCCACCGAGCAGCCCAGCAAACCGCACCCAGAGCCACCTCCAGAACCTGCGACCGAACCGTCACAAGAAGCGACCGAAACAACCGGGCGCAGTCTGGCAACCTGGCGACTGTTTAACAGCGAAGTCGGACAGTTTAGAGTTGCGCTACCTAGCCCGCCTGCCATCTACACCTTTGCCCCCGGCGTCAATGCGACCACCTCCCGCATGTACATGCAGATGCAGCTAGTAAGCGCCGCTCATCTCGAAATTTACGCAGCCGCCTTTGTAGAATCAGCCGACTTTCTAGCCGCAGAAAACAACCTCGACATGGCGCTACGCAGCTGCGTAGAAAACCTGAGTGAACAGAGCCTACAAGCCGAACCACAAGAGATTTCCCTAGGCAACTATCGCGGCCTAGAAGCCACCTTCACCAAGCCAGATGGCAGCCTGCAGATTTCGCGCTGCTACCTTGTGGGCGATCGCGCATACATGCTCACCGCCACCAGCGAACCCTTCGACCCCGGCGCAGGCTTCGTCCCCCTCCAGTCAGACCCAGCCGAGCCATCCCAAAACGGCGAAAGATCCCCCTCCATCCAAACCTTCTTCGACTCATTCGAAATATTGGAAGCAGAGTCGTAACCAGCACGTCCTTTGGCCTCAAGCCGCCTGAGGATAGTCTTGCTCAAAGCCGTGGTACTGGGGCTGATAGCGAGAAGCCAGCAGCGATCGCAGCTTCGGAATCTCGCCACTGCTATACACCCTAAACTCACTCTGCACACTGGCAGAGAGCGATCGCACCGCCTGATTAATCACCAGCGACCCCTCCCGATCAGACTCTGAACGGTGAAACGTACCTGGCGGAATGCGCAAAATATGGCGGTTGGCATTTAGCCTTACCACGTGATACGGCACCTGCCACTCAAAATTGATCAGGTGAAACGTCCGCCCTCCCGAAAGTGCCAGCAAATTATCTTCCTGATGCGGATGCAGATAGAACTGCCAGTGACCCTGCCCATCGTTGTTAGGACTGATTGCTGGGCCCTCGTGATACACCAAATCTCTCGCATTAGAAGAAGGCACCGTGATGTCAAAAAATTGAACGCTGGGCGTATCTCTAAATTTTTGGAAGTCGAGTAGCTCAAACATGGATAACCCTCAAAAAGCATGCGCCAGAAAGCAGCGCTGTGTTATTTGATGTAACCTTAGCCTTAGCATTTAAGCGAAACAAATCATCTTCAGGACCACATCTATGCGGAAAGCGAATAGATGAGTGCTATGAACATCTTCCAGCTTGAAGTGTTAACAGCCGTCGCAGAACACGGTACTTTTTCGGATGCCGCCATCGCCCTAGAAGTCTCACAATCCGCAGTCAGCCGCGCAGTCGCCGCCCTCGAAGCAGAACTGGGCGTGCCCCTCTTCAGCCGAGGAAGATCTGGCGCCAAGCTAACGCCCGTCGGCGATCGCATTCTCAACCATGCCCACGAAATTCTCAACTTCAGAGAGCTGATAGATTACGAAGTCAATCTCGAAAAAGGGCTTTACAACAGTCGGCTGCGCATTGCCTCCTTTCGCAGCGCCGCCACCCACCTGCTACCTGCAAACATCGCCCGCTTTCGCAATCGCTTTCCCCGAGTAGAGATTGTCTTAGTAGAACACGATCCTGCTGGCGTAGAGCAGTCCCTTCGGGAAGGACGCACCGACATTGGCCTCATTCCACTCCCCCGCTCGGAAGAATTTAGCACCGTAGAAATCGCCCGAGATGAATATGTTGTCCTCCTGCCAAAGACCGATCCGGCCCCACCCAAACAGCTGACATGGGAAGCCCTCTCCGCCTATTCTTTCATCCTATTTAACTACGCAGAGTGCACCAGCGCCGTGCGCGACCACTGGGCCAAGTGGGGCCAATCTCTAGAAGTCGCCTACGTCGTCAAAGAAGACTCTACGATTGTCAGCATGGTGGCCCAAGGACTGGGCGCAGCCGTGTTGCCCCGACTCGCCGCACTGCCCATTCCAGAAGATGTGTACGTGCGATCGCTGCCCATCCGTCTGAGCCGGGTCATCGGCGCCGCCACCCTGGCAAATACCCCGCCCGCCCCCGCCGCAAAAATGTTCCTCGACCTGCTTCAGCACCCACATCAAAATCTGTAGGACCCCTTAGATTGATTCAGTCATTTTGATTGTTCAAGCCGACGGGTTGTTTATTCTCTCACCCAACATGTCTCTACCCCTAAAAGTTGCGATCGCCCTAGCCCATTTCTCTGTTTATGTTGTTGTTGCAATCAGTATCTGGATTTTCTCCCAGCGCAGTGACTTTTACAGGCAACAAGTGAAGCTGCGATCGCTGCCCAGCATCTATTGGGGATACGTGTGCTTTGCCATTGCCACCTCTTACGAAGTCGCAGAGCATATCAACGATCAGTGGATTTATGTCAGCCAAATCTCCGGCCTAAACAATCTGTTCTACAGCTTTATCGTCTTCGGCCTTGGCTTCATTGCCCTCGGCCTCAAAAAAGACCGCCTGCTCGACATCTTGCTAGTGGCTAGCATGGTCGCCACGCCGCTGCTCTACGGCCTCAATGACAGTAAAAGCACCATGCAACTTTCCCAGCTCATCACAGCTGCGATCTTCATTTATAAATGGTACGCAGTCATGAAAGATTGGAGAGTCTTTCTGTATCTGTTGTTTTCAAACGTGTTTGCTCTGGGTTTCGGCATCGCGCTAATCGCGACAGGCAATCAGGTATATCACCTGTTTATCGGCCCCTTGAGTGCGATCGCGCTGCTCATTCTAGGCTACATCGCTTGGGTTCAGCCGCAGAAATACAGCTGAACCCAAAAACATTCAAAACACCGGAATGAGCAAACGAGTCGCTAGCCGCCCGCCACAGCAGGCACGATGCTGACTTCATCACCATCATTAAGCACCGTCTCTTTGTTATCCAAAAAGCGAATATCTTCGCTGTTAACGTAGAAATTGACGAAGCGGCGAAGCTCGCCGTTGTCATCACACAGGCGCTTTTTGATACCGGGAAACTTACTCTCCAGCGTGTCCATCAGCTCAGCAATGCTGCCACCGTCGCACTCGACCGTCGCTTCATTGTTGGTGAACTTTTGCAGAGGGGTAGGAACGAGAACCTTAACGGCCATGGATTTTCAAAGTTACTTGCTTACTACTTGCTGACTACTTGCTGACTAGGTGATTAAAGCCTGTTAGGTGGAGGCTTGCTAGACCTGAGTCTGCTGCCACTCCAGACGGTTTAGCGTGCTGGCTCGCTCCCAAGCTCGCTCAAAGCTGTCCAGCTTGGGGTCAATCGTCAGCGGCTCGCCGATGTAGTCTTGTACCGCTTCAGTCGTCTTCAGACCATTGCCCGTAATGTAGGCCACAGTGGTTTCATCAGGATTAATTTTGCCTGCTTCCACCAGCTTTTTCAACACGGCAATCGTCGTACCACCTGCCGTTTCAGTGAAGATACCTTCCGTTTCAGCCAACAGCTTGATGCCATCGACAATCTCAGCGTCCGTCACATCTTCAATGTTGCCATTCGTCTTACGGGCAACTTCAAGCGCATACATCCCATCAGCCGGATTCCCAATCGCAATCGACTTGGCAATCGTATTGGGCTTCACCGGCGTGATGAAGTCACGACCTTCCTTAAACGCCTGAGAAATCGGTGAACAGCCCTCCGCCTGCGCGCCGCTAAAGCGAACATCCTTGGCGTCTACCAAGCCCGTTTTCACAAACTCATTGAAGCCCTTATAAATCTTGGTAAACAGAGAACCCGAAGCCAGCGGTGCAACCACATGGTCAGGCAGCTGCCAGCCGAGCTGCTCAGCCACTTCAAAGCCAAGCGTCTTAGACCCCTCAGAGTAGTAAGGGCGCAAATTAATATTGACGAAGCCCCAGCCGTAGGTATTGGCAACCTCAGAGCAGAGGCGATTTACTTGATCGTAGTTGCCCTTTACAGCCATCAGAGTCGGGTCGTAAATCAGCGTGCCAAGAATCTTACCGGCTTCTAAGTCAGCAGGGATGAAAACGCAGCAGTCTAGGCCAGCATGGGCTGCGATCGCCGCCGTCGAGTTGGCCAAATTACCCGTACTCGCGCAAGATACCGTCGAAAAGCCCAACTCCTTCGCTCTTGTCAGCGCCACCGAAACCACCCGATCCTTGAAGCTCAAAGTCGGCATGTTTACAGCGTCATTCTTGATGTAGAGCGACTTGAGACCTAGCTGACGGGCCAAGCGATTAGCCTTGAGCAAAGGCGTCATACCCGTCCCTACATCAATAGGCGTATCCGTCTCGACGGGCAAGAAAGCCTTGTAGCGCCAAATCGAGTTAGGACCCGCTTCAATAATGTCCCGAGACACTTGATTTTTAATCGCGTCGTAGTCGTAGGCAACCTCTAGGGGGCCAAAGCACACATCTTCACAAACGTGCTTGGCACCGAGGTCGTATTCTTCACCGCACTCTTTGCACTTGAGGGTAGTGAATGTCTTCTGCGAGACAACGAGTCTGTCGATAGCTTGCGTCATAGGTACAACTCTCTTGCAAGTGGGCATTTGCGCTCAGATTGGAACGATGCTAACACGCAGCAGATCGCCGAGCAAACATACCCGACTATTTTAGTCGGGATTCAGTTGCACTACCCAACGATGTCTCCAATCGCCCGCCAATCAGCACGTCTGATCATCCACTTCGATACCTTCACCTTCTCCCGCTGATTCGGATCATTCGCATCTTTTATATAAAGTCGAGCACCCTCCAGCGAAATATCACCCAACGTGACAAAGGGGTAGCGCTTTACCGGTGAGCCGAGCAGGTTGTAAAGCGTCAGCCGATTGGGCGCGATCGCAAAATAGGGCCGCGTGAGGTAAAGGTAGCCCACCACAGTCACCACAACGCCCGTGATAATCCCAACATTAAATTCACCGGTTAACAGCATCACCCACAGCACCAGCAGCAAATTCACCAAACCCAAAATCAATAACACACTCCCTATCCAGGGCGCGTAGCGAGCCTTAAAGTGATTTGAGTCTGTCGGCAAGCGAGCGGTGAGCTGTTCATTCATGAGTGATGCGGGTAATGTTCTTACAAATTTGAACCTAGGACGTAGGCGTACAGGCTAGCGGGTTCAAATCGAAACCTCACATCCTTGTACAAAACATCATCCTCCCTAACGGTCTTGCTCGTGATTAGGATTGGCTGAGACACCCCCGGATTTTTCTGTACAAATTTTATGCAGTTGTCGAGTTCTGAGCGTGAACGGTAAGGGCGATCGCTCCACTTCACCTCCACCATCCAGTCCGGTGCCTGATGCGCTCTATCTAAGTGAACAATATCAATTTCTCCTGACTTCCAGCGGGCATAGTAAAGCTCCGTGAGTTTGCTGTGCGCCCACTGGCTAAAAATAGCCGTTTCGATCATCGCCCCCATCGCCTTATCGTCAATATCTAGCTGCCCGAACAAGGCCGCGCGCATCGATGGATTCGTCAAATACACCTTAAACCGCACCGCTCTTTTGAACCGCCTTGCACCCTGATCGATTCTCTCCACCCGGCGAATCAAAAACGCAGCCTCTAAATATTCGAGATAGCGCTTCACAGTGTTTTTGGCAACACCAGAAGACTGCGATAAACCCTCCAGACTGACCTCATTGCCCGAATTGTAAGCCAGCGTTGTAAAAAGCCGGTTGAGTTCTTGAATATCACTGATCCCGTAGAGGCTCGGCAAATCTCGCAATAAGACTTTGTCGATAATGTCGCTCTTGATGTACTGAGCCGGATCTTGCCGAATAGTCTCAGAGAAAACAGCTTCGGGATACCCGCCAAAGTTCAAATAGTTAACAAACTCATTGTTCAATTGCTCAATATCTCTTGGAAGAGCCACCACCTTCCGCGAGCGATATCCGGCGCTTTCATCCTCGTAATAGTCAGTTTCTATCAACTCATCCTCTCGCCCAATAAACATTAAATACTCAGCAAAAGTAAGCGGCGGCAAGACATAGTCACTGAAGCGACCAGCCCCTGATTCAGTACTTTTGAGGCGTAGCGCAGCCGCCGCAGAACCCGTCGCCACAAAACGATAGCGAGGGAAAGAATCAACAAGCGACTTCAGATGAATCTCCCACTCACGCAAATATTGAATCTCATCGAAAAAGACAAACAGGTCTAAATGCCGCCCATGATCGAATAGTTCCTGAAAATAGCTAAGTAGACGCTCCAACGAAAGCCCCGTATAAATTGGCGTCTCGAGCGATACATACAGGATGCTATCTGCACTGACTCCAGCATCCAAAAGCGACCGAATACTGTGATACACCATCACAGTCTTACCCACTCGTCTTGGACCCATCAAAACGATCGCCCGGTGCACACTCCTATCCAAAATATTCTGAGAAAAGACCTCAAAGTACTTCCGTCGAGGCGTCTCTTGATGGGCAATTTTCCCCTTACCGCCCTCTTCCCACCAAGGGTTATCAAACCGTAGGCGAGACACAATATCTGACTTTGTAATCTCTAGCATAAGAATAAAGTTAGACCGCTAACCTTATGCTGATTATAAGCCAAACTAAGATTAACCGATTGACTCTTTTTGGCCCAATTAATGGCACGACATCTAGAAGCCCTGACCTTCAAAGTTTCACGGAGCTTGAAAGCAGCACCGTAACTGAGTGCGCTCTTCATCATCAGGATGAGTCGTGATGGTAAATGTGCCCTGAATCGAGGGTAAGGCGGTATGGGCCATCGCTAAAACCAAGCCCGTCGATAGCTGTAAAGTACTAGCGGTTTCAGCTGCAGCACGAATTTCAGCCGTAGATGTCGTATCTGAGGTTGGATCAGCTCCACTGCCCGTCGCGTTTGCGATCGCATCCAGCTCTGCTTGCAATCCCGCCGCCGACCGGTCGACACTCGCAGAGGCACCATCGCACTCAATCGTAATCGTCATAGCCTGCCCGTCCTGAGTCGCTGCCAAGCTCAGTGTCTTTGTATGCGGAATCGCATCCTGAATGAGGCTAACCAAAATATGCTTCAGCCACTTTGCATCGGTGTAAATTTCCAGCGCCTCAGCCGGTATCTCAGCAGCAAAGCGTACATTCTGATTCGCGGCCTGCAGCGCGGTCAGCATTTCGACCTCAGGGAGCAAAAAGCTCAGGTCAACCGCTTCTAGCGTAGGCGGTTCACGGCCCACATCCAGCTTTGAGACAGCCGCCACCCGGTCAAACAATGCCAGCATTTTCAGCGCAGCCGCCTTAGCCTGAGCAATAAATTCCTTCTCTTCTTCAGGCCCCTCACACAGATCTTCCAGAATCAGCTGATTCAGACTAACGATGGTGTTGATAGGCGATCGCAACTCATGGGCCGTTCGCGCCAAAAATCCGCTCTTAAACCGTTCTAAAGCGAGCAGCCGTCGATAAGCTAGCCGTAAATTTTCTGGCTCACTACATTCAGCAGCAGCGGTGTCGTCAGCAGAAGAAGAGGCGCGGGTCATTGCATTCGGCCTAAAATTCGATGCCTCACCCTAGCTCAAAAACCACCCTACTCCAGCCGAATTTTACCCTGCCGTAAGATTTGCCATTGTACGCTAGCCTCGTCCGATGTTTTCCCTGTCCACAGAGCAACCGTGGAAGGCTGTCCGCTACTCGCTTGAGCGTCGTATTGCTCAGGTGAAAGCGTCAGAGCCGTCGGGAAAACGCGAGCGATGTCGGATTGTGTAGTAAGGGGAGGTTGGCCAGAGAGGTTGGCGCTGGTAGTGGCCAGTGGTCCCGTTTGAGAAAGTAGCTGCAGGGCAACCGGGTGATCGGGGACGCGAATGCCAATAGTGCCTGTGTGGGTAGGGTTGAGGTCAGCGGGTGTGCGATCGCTCGCCGGTAGCACCAGCGTGAGCTGCCCTGGCCAGTGCCGCTCAGTCATCGCTCGCCACACCATAATTTCTCTCTCACTTCCAGACACATAGGGCAGCAAATCAGCGAGCGATGCCCCCATCAAAATCAGCGGCTTTTCGGGCGGTCTGCGCTTAGCCTTATAAATTAGCCCCGCTTGCTCGGGCCGAGTAGCCAGCGCCGGAACCGTATCCGTCGGAAAGCTCACCAGCACCGATTGGCCAGTAAGCGCCCGCGCCATTTCATCTAGCGAAACCCAAGACATAGATAAAGTCAGATCTTATTAACTAGCCTGTAAATAGCTGCGCCAGCAAAGGCCCTTATGACAAGTCATCAGGATCAACCCCTAGCGCTTTGAGCTTAGCCGCCAAACGATCCGCCCTAGCTTGAGAAGCTGCCAGCCGTTGGTTAGTCTCATCTAACCGTTGGCCCAGTTCTACAAACGTCAAAAAGCGCGAACCATCAGACCCATACACGACCAAAGTTTCTGGCGTAAGCTCAAACCGAATACCTAGCAAAGGACTGCTCCAACCACTTAGCGTCTCAATCGGTTCTAACCCGCTGCTCTGTCGCTGCCAGCCCACCAGTTCAACATTGTACGGATCGTATTCGTAGTACTCTTCCACTCCGTAGCGCTCATAAAACAAGAGCTTCTTCGCCATCTCCGTCCGTCGATTACCCGGCGACAAAATCTCGAATACGACCTGCGGTGCGATATTGTCCTCTTTCCACTGCTGGTAAGAGCCTCGGTAGCCCTTCGGTCGGCCAAAGGCAACCAACGCATCGGGAGCCTGGCGAATTTTATTGTTTCCCTCAACGGGATACCACAGCAGATCGCCCGCGACAAACACATCGGGCGACTCTGAGTACATCAGCTCCAAATTTTCTTTGATAGTGACAATCCATTGAAACTGTAGAGTGTTATCCGCCATCGGTTGGCCGTCACTATCTGGATAGATGACTGCTTCAGAAGTAGAAAGCTGCTGAACCATAGGACAAGAAACCTGTTGAGCTGCTGTTGTTAGTCTAGCAAGTAGTCCGTTTGATCTACCGTCTAATTGTTTAGAACACCAGCAGTATCTCCGGCAGTCACCCTTTCAAATAACCCAGATATCGTCGTCACCTCATAGCCGCGCGATCGCAAAACCGGCAAAACACGCTCCAGCGTATCTACTGTGCGCCCTCCCCTACCTTCACCATCGTGCAGCACGATAATGTCACCCGGCTCCACCGTACGCAAAATAAACGCACTGGCAAAGCCTACAGAAGGAATATGCGTGTCGTAAGGAAAGACTGAACCTAAAACAAGCTGGTAACCATGCGATCGCGCAGTACTAACCATCTGCGAATTGTAAAAACCCATCCCTGGTCGCAGCCACACCAACCCAGAAGACTCCACCGATGCATCGCCCGGCAGCAAAGGTAAAATAGCCTCCTCAGCCGCGAGCAGATCCGCCTCAAAAGCCTCCGCCGAGAGCCGAATGCTCGGTTCGTCAGCAGTTAAATGATTGCCAAACTCGTGCCCCGTCGCTACAGCCTGCCGCACGGTGCCCTCATAGGTCGGCAAATTGCCACTGATATTAAAAAAAGTAGCCTTGGCATCGTAGCGATCTAGCGTATCGAGGATACGTGCAGTCTCAGAGCTTGGCCCATCATCAATAGAAAGCGCGATAACTTTGGGGCGATCGCCCTCCGCCGAAACCGGCAAATCGACCGCGTAGTAAGCACCTGGCCACACCTGCGCCGCCACCGAAAATATCCACCGTGGCTGACTCAGCAAGTAGGATAAGCCGACCAATCCCGCCAAGCCGACAAAGGAAAAAACACTCCACTTGTACCGCAGATTGTTCGGCGGGCGCTTGTGATCAGGCCCACCCGAAGACCGCTCAGACATAGCTTATTAATCTTCTCTTTTGAACTTTCCTTTACTCAGAGAGTAACAAATCTCCAGAGACGGCCCAAACATAGGCAGAAATCGGAGCGATCGCGCAACAGGAATGTGTGAAAATGTTGAGGGAAAATTGGACCAAAAGGATTGCTCACTATGGCGTCTTCCTCCGGCATAACGGTACAGGCAGTACAGTCTATCGGCCTGACCGTTTCTGATGCTAACCAGGCCATTGATTTTTTTACCGGTGCCTTCGATTACACCGTCGTCTCCGACACCGTCATCAGCGGTGACCAGGCCAGCTACCTATACGGCGTTCCAGATGCGCAAGTCCGTATTGTGTCGCTTCAGCTCGGCCAAGAAAACATTCGCCTCATGCAGTTTTTAAGCGGTACAGGCAAGCCCGTTCCGACCGATAGCAAAAGCAACGACCTGTGGTTTCAGCACTTTGCCATTATCGTCAGCGATATGGACAAAGCCTACGAACAGCTCAAAAAATTCTCATTTACCCCCATTTCACCCGAGCCTCAAACCCTCCCCAACGACATTCGCGCCTTCAAGTTTCGAGATGCTGACGGTCATCCCCTAGAGCTACTGCAGTTCCCCCCCGGCCTAGGCCCCGACCATTGGCAATCTAAAGACGCGCTGTTTTTAGGCATGGATCACTCAGCCATTTCTATCGCTAGCACAGAGCGTAGCCTAGCCCTCTATCGGGACGTACTCGGCCTCACCCACCAAGGCAGCTTTACAAACATCGGCATCAAGCAAGAGACCATGGACAATCTCTTTAGTGCCAAAGTAATTGTGACCTCCTTAACCCCGGCCACCGGACGCCTCGGCGTCGAATTTTTAGACTATCTCACACCGCCCGGCGCCAGACCCTTCCCCCTCGATCAACAAACCAACGACCTCGTACACATGCACTTCGAGCTGTTAGTAGACGACATTGACGCAGCCGTCGAAGCGCTAGAAGAAGCCCACGTGCAGTTTGTCTCGCCCAAAGTGATTGACCTGCCCGATGTCATGCCCTTTAAAAGAGCCACTCTTTGGCGAGGCCCCGATGGCCACAACGTGCTCATGGTTCAAAACTAATCACAACCAAATAAACAACTAATTCGCTTAAGTCTGTTGCTGTTGCTGTTGCTGTTGCTGTTGCTGTTGTTGTTAATTGAAAAAGGAGAATTCTATTGGATACGATCAGTACGCTGCTATCTGCGCTGTACCCCGACTTTATTGCCGGTGTACAGGGATATATGCTGCTAGCCTTTCGCGCTGTTGTTGGATTTCTGTTTATTTTGCACGGACTACCAAAGATTCAAAACCTAAAGACCTGGTCAGAGGCATTGGGCGCACCCCTACCACTCTGTTTTTTATCAGCAGGATTCATGCTGGTTGGCGGCACCGGGCTAATTTTAGGCATTCTAACCCCATTTTCTAGCGCATCTATCTTGGTATCAATGCTGTACGCGCTAGCGCTAGAGCTAATCAAAGGCGATCCGATCGTGGCACCAGACCCCTATCAGCTAGGAGACTATTACGAGGGACCCAACGGCGACAAAGGCGAACCGCCAAGCATGGAAAAAGCGCTCATTTTTTCACTCATGCTGACGCTAATTATTGTGTTTGGTCCGGGCGCCTATTCACTAGATGCCTTACTCCTGGGATAAATACATTTCCTTCCGAAGGGGCTAGTTTTCCTGAATCGCAATCGCTATGATGAGTTGCGTTTTGTCGGAGTGAGTAGTTTTTTCGATGCGTATTCCAATAGCGACTTACCGTCTGCAGTTCACCCCTAGCTTTGGTTTCGAGCGGGCATCAGACATTGCAGATTACCTAGTGCAGCTAGGAATTTCAGATATTTACGCATCGCCCATTTTTAAGGCTCGCAGCGGTAGCCAGCACGGCTACGATGTCGTCGACCAAAACCAGATAAACCCCGAACTAGGCGGCCAAGAAAAGTTTGAATCGCTAATTCAGAAAGTGCGTGATCGCAACCTTGGCTGGCTACAAGACATCGTGCCCAACCACATGGCTTACGACCGTCAAAATCCCTACCTAATGGACGTCTTCGAGCACGGAGAGAAGTCCCAATACAGCGGGATGTTTGATATTGACTGGTCGCATCAGTCAATTCGAAGCAAAGTCCTCGCACCCATGCTGGGCGACACCTACGAACGCTGCCTAGAGCGCGGAGAGCTTCAGCTCAGCTACGACCCAGAAGGCCTCGGCATCAACTACTACAGCCTACGCTTTCCCATCAGCCTAGAATCGTACCCCGACTTTTTTAGCCAGTCCATAGAAAAACTAGACAGTGAAAGTGCTCAAGCACTCACCGCAATCCTCACCCGCATAGACAAATCCCTACCCAACCTAGCAGGCAAGCCAAGAAGTCAGGAAGCTACAGAGATAAAAGCGCAGCTGCGATCGCACTACGAATCCACTCCCAATATCCGATCTTATATCGAACAAACCCTTCAAACCTTCAATCAGTCAGCCAACGACACAGCAGAGTTCGCGCCCTTAAACAAACTGCTAAAGAAACAGTTTTACCAACTCGCCTTTTGGAAAGCCGCCGCAGAAACCCTAAACTACCGCCGATTTTTCACCGTCAACGAGCTGATTTGTCTAAACGCTCAAGACCCAACCGTTTTTAAACAAACCCACAAACTCATTCAACAACTGGTAGAAGAAAATAAAATCACCGGCCTACGAGTCGACCATATCGATGGACTCTACGACCCACTTACGTATCTACAGCAATTAAGCGAAGCGTCAAAAGGCACCTACACCCTCGTCGAAAAGATCCTTGAAGCGACAGAAACCCTCCCCGAACAGTGGCCTATCCAAGGGACATCAGGCTATGAATTTTTAACCTGTGTGAATCGCGTCTTTTGCCAAGCAAAAAATGAAGCCGCCTTCAGCAACCTCTACCAAGAATTTACAGGGCTACCAGACGACTACGAAGCCAGCTTCTTACAAAAAAAGCGACTGCTCGCCGACACAGACCTCGCAGGCGATCTCAAAAACCTCAGCAACGCACTACAAGATATCGCAGCTGAGCTGAAAGAAGAACAACAGCTTTCGGCAGAAGGGCTAGCGATCGCCCTAAAAGAAGTCATGATTTGCTTCCCCGTCTACCGCGCCTACCTAGATAGCACAGGCAGTAGCGAAGTAGACCGCGACCATATTCAACAAGCGATCACCCAAGCCAAACATCACCTACCACAACAGACCAGCGAACTCGATTTTATCGAAAAACTGCTCACCCGCACAGATCTCAGCACCCTGCCAAAACCGCTGCAAACACAGTGCCTGCACTTTGCCATGCGCGTCCAGCAATTCACTGGCCCCCTAATGGCAAAAGGCATCGAAGACACCCTCTTCTACGTGTACAACAGATTTGCAGCCCTCAACGAAGTTGGCGGTGCCCCCGGTGAATTTGGACTCTCTGTAGAAGCCTTCCACCGCTATCACCAGCACAAACAAGCACACTGGCCCCACACCCTAAACGCCAGCTCCACCCACGACACCAAGCGCAGCGAAGACGTGCGATCGCGCCTAGCCGTCCTCTCCGAAATCCCCGAAACCTGGGCCACCCAAGTCCACCACTGGCGCGAACTCAACGCCGACAAAAAACAATCCATCCACACCCACACCAGCCCCACCGCCAACGACGAATACTTTCTCTATCAAACCTTGGTAGGCGCCTACCCCTTCGATAGCAGCGATGATCTATCCGACTTTCGAGAGCGAATAAAAGCCTACGCCATCAAAGCAGGCCGAGAAGCCAAAGTAAACACCAACTGGGTATCCCCCGACGAAAGCTACGAAAACGCCTACACCAGCTTCATCGACCAGCTGCTCACCCCCAGCGAAAATAACACCTTCCTCAACAGCTTACACACCTTTCAACAATCCATTGCCACCTACGGCATATACACCGCCCTCTCCCAGCAGCTGATCAAAATAGCAGCCCCAGGCGTTCCAGACTTTTATCAAGGATCTGAGCTTTGGGACCTCAGCCTCGTCGACCCAGACAATCGCCGCCCCGTAGACTATTCAAAACGAAAGCAATACATAAAAGGGATTGCCACAGCTTGGCAAGCCAGCCCCGGAAACCTTCTTGAAGATCTGTTGAAAAATGCCCCAGACGGACGGATCAAGCTATTCCTGACAATGAGAGGATTAGCTCTCAGACATCACTATCAAGACCTGTTTGCCACAGGTAGCTACGTCCCCCTCACAGTGACCGGCACCCACGCCGAGCGCGTGATTGCCTTTGCCCGCACGCAAGGGAAGCAAACAGTCATTGCGATCGCTCCCCGCTTCTTCACCGGCCTCTCAGCCGCAGACACCCTCCCCTGCGGAACAGCCATCTGGCAAGACACCGCCGTAACCCTCTCCAGCGGCTCCCAAACCCCTTGGAAAAACTGGCTGACAGGCAAAGAACAGCCCCTGCCAGAAAAAGCCCTCATCGGCGAGCTTTGTGAAGCCTTCCCCGTCGCACTGCTCTCCAACGAGAAGTAACCACACGACCCACGCATGAAACCTCAAAACCCACCTACCGCAAACCAAATCAGCCATGTCAGGCAGTATATAAAACACACTTGGCAAAAGCTAACGCGAGGCCATGCCGACCTGCTGAACGCAGCCCAAGATCCAAAAGCTGACGAAAGCGAGCAAGAACAGCTCATTATCTACATTTCTCAAAAAGAAGATGCGCAAAACATTAGAAAAATCCTCTCCAAAGAAAATCCTCAAGACTTCGACAAGATAGCCATCAAACAGCTGCCAGACAACATTCTCAATGTAGAAACCCACGGCCTGCTGTATCAGCCAGGAGAATATGTGGTGCCAGGCGGACGCTTTAACGAAGTATACGGCTGGGATAGCTACTTCATTCTGCTCGGACTGCTACAGGACAACGAGCAAGCCCTAGCCCACAGCTTGACCCATCAGCTGCTCTACCAGGTAGAACACTACGGCGCAGTCCTCAACGCAAATCGCACCTACTACCTCACCCGCTCCCATCCCCCATTGCTCTCCCGCATGGTCTTAGAACTATACACCCACACTCAAGATTCAGACGACCTGCTCAAAGCACTTCCAGCACTCATCACCTACTACGACTACTGGCTACAGCCAGAACACCTAGATAAAGAAAGCGGACTATCGAGATATTGGGACTTTGGGAACGGGCCTGCGCCAGAAGTTGTCAGCGGAGAATGCGATGACCAAGGGCGCACCCACTTCGACCGGGTAAAAGAGTTCTACCGCGAAACTAAAGTTGAAGCCTACGACCTATCGCTGTACTACGATGCAGAAAGAGATGAGCTGACAGAGCTTTTTTACAAAGGCGATCGCACAATGCGAGAGTCTGGATTCGACCCTACCCATCGCTTCGGCCCCTTCAGCGTAGACATTATCCACTACCTGCCCGTCTGCCTAAATTCATTGCTCTACCAAATGGAGCAAGATATCGTCACCATCTACACTCACCTGTCAGAACACAGCTCTCAAGAACAACAACCACAGTTCCAAGCCGAACGTCAGCGCTGGCAATCGCGAGCCCAGCAGCGCCAACGGAGTATTAATCAATACCTATGGGACGAAGAGCAAGGACTGTACCTCGACTACCACCTGACCACCCGCCAGCGACGCCACTATCCCTATGCGACCACGTTTTATCCCCTGTGGACTGGGCTAGCCTCATCAGCACAGGCCCAGCGCGTCGTAGACAACCTACCCACCTTCGAAGCGCCCGGCGGCGTTCGCACCAGCACCTACACCTCCGGCAACCAATGGGACGATCCCTTTGGCTGGGCGCCCCTACAGCTCATTGCCGTAGAGGGACTGCAGCGCTACGGCAATAACAAATCAGCCACACGCCTAGCCCGTCAATTTGTCTCCTTAGTCATCGAAGACTTTGAGCGAACCGGTAGCATCGTCGAAAAATACGATTTGAATGCGCGCTCCAGTGAGGTTTCACAAGGCATTCAGTACGGCTACAGCAGTAATGAAATCGGCTTCGGCTGGACGAATGGTGTGGTACTAGCACTGTTAAAATTCCTGGAGGAGTCAGATTCGTAGGCGGGAAAAAAGATGAGCTTTGAAACCAACCTGGAAAATCTGCCTCAGCCGCCCATAGAACAATTACCAGAACAGCTCCCCGAACAGCTGCTAGAACGAGCGATCGCAGCCGGAGCAGACGCCGCAGAAATCTACCAAACCCGCTCCCTCGAAACCCCCGTCATCTTCGAAGGCAACCGGCTCAAGCAGGTAGAGACCACCCAAGCAGAAGGTGTCGCCCTGCGGCTGTGGCAAAACGGCAAGCCCGGACTCGCCGTCGGCTACGGCCCCATCGACCCCCAGCTCCTGGTAGAAAAAGCCCTCGCCATCAGCACCCTCAACGAACCAGAAACACCGCAGCTCGCAGCGGGCACCACCCGGGACTTTGGCGCAGTCGGCGAGCCCATGGCCATAGAGCAGCTAGTAGAAAAAGGCAAAGAAGCGATCGCCCTCATTCGCGAACAAGTGCCCGAAATTGTCTGCGAAGCCAGCCTCTCCTGCGACAGAGAACAGGTCCGCCTGCTCACCTCCACCGGACTAGACTACCGCTGGCAAGACACCACCCTCAGCGGCTACATCAGCGCCGAACTCGTAAATCAAAACGACTTTTTGTGCGTGGGCGACGGCACAGCCAACCGCAACCAGCTAGACATGACCGCCGTCGCCAACAGTATCAACCAGCGACTGACCTGGGCCGAGCGCACCGTCGACCCTATCAACGGCCAGCTACCCGTCATTTTTACAGCCGACGCAGCCGGGCTCCTGTGGGATACCCTGCGCGCTGCGCTAAACGGCAAGCGGGTAAAAGAAGGCACCTCTCCCTGGATCGAGAAATGGGGCGATCGCGTCCTTTCTGATCGCCTCACCCTTCGGCAAGACCCCACCACTGGCCCCTACAGCTGCCCCTTCGACGACGAAGGCCTCCTCACCCAGCCGCTCACCTTCATAGAAAACGGCCTCCTCAAAAGCTGGTTTCACGACCTCACCACCGGAGCAACCAAAGCCGACTTACCCGGCTTCAACGTCGGCTCCACCGGCAACGGCATCCGCCCAGGCCTCGGCAGCTACCCCACCCCCGGCCTGATTAATCTACTCATTGCCCCCGGCGATCTCTCCTGGGACACCCTAATTGCCCAGCAATCAGACGCGATTATCGTAGACCAGGTGATGGGAGAAGGGGGCGACATCACAGGCGACCTCTCCATCAATTTGGAGCTAGGCTACCGCGTCAGCCAAGGTGAAATCATTGGCCGGGTAAAAAACACGATGGTCTCGGGCAATGCCTACACCGCCCTCAAAAACCTAATTGCATTGGGAAGCGACACCGATTGGAGCGGCTCCACCTACTCCCCCAGTCTAGTGGTTGGCGGTCTATCGATAACCAGTTAAGTAAGGGCATCTCCTCAATAAGCCCTGCTTTTCTCTTAAATTAATAATCTTTTACCGATTCTTTCCCAAGAAGCTGGCCCATTGCGACAAATTCAATATAGACTAATGTCAATGAGATTTTATTTTCCATAGACTAAAAGCTATTTAGAAGTCTTAGCGTTAGTCACTCCACTCAATTCGCTTTTGAAATAGCTGAAGGGTTGTGCAGTCTCGGCTCAACCTTTCAGCGCATACCAACACAAGGGAGGTCTGGCATGCAGCTAACCAATAGAATCAACTTTCGAAACGTGCGGGGAGACATTTTTGGAGGTGTGACAGCTGCTGTCATCGCATTGCCCATGGCGTTGGCATTTGGAGTTGCCTCCGGCGCCGGTGCCATCTCTGGTCTGTGGGGCGCAGTACTCGTCGGATTCTTCGCGGCACTCTTTGGGGGTACGCCGACCCTCATCTCCGAGCCCACCGGCCCTATGACAGTCGTCATGACCGCCGTGATTGCCAACCTCACAGCGGCAAACCCTGAAAATGGCATGGCCATGGCCTTCACCGTCGTGATGATGGCAGGCATCTTTCAAATTATTTTTGGCGCATTACGGCTTGGAAAGTACGTGACGCTGATGCCCTACACCGTCATCTCTGGCTTTATGTCAGGCATCGGCATCATCCTCGTTATTTTGCAGCTAGCGCCTTTTCTAGGGCAAGAGAGCCCTGGAGGCGGAATTGTTGGAACGCTGTTAGCAATCCCTGAGCTGCTCGCCAACATGCAACCTGCTGAGACCGGGCTCGCCGCCATCACCGTCGCCATCATCTGGTTTATGCCTCGCCGATTCAAAAAGGTCATTCCCCCTCAGCTGGTAGCCCTAATCGTTGGCACTCTACTCTCCCTGCTGCTATTTCCCGACATAGATCTCCGCCGCATTGGCGCCATCCCCGTTGGCTTTCCCGACCTGCAGCTCCCCACCTTCGACTCCCAGCAGCTAACCCTTATGTTTGCTGACGCGGCAGTGCTCGGCATGCTCGGCTGCATTGACGCCCTCCTAACGTCGATGGTCGCCGACAGCCTCACCCGCACCGAGCACAACTCCAACAAAGAGCTGATCGGTCAGGGCCTAGGCAACTTAGTTTCTGGTCTGTTTGGTGGCATTCCAGGCGCCGGAGCCACTATGGGCACCGTAGTCAATATCCAGTCTGGTGGCCGCACGGCCCTATCGGGTCTCGTTCGAGCAGGCATCTTGCTGGTGGTTATCTTAGGCGCTGCAAACCTAGCCGCAACGATTCCACTCGCCGTGCTCGCAGGCATTGCCCTCAAAGTGGGCATTGACATTATCGACTGGGACTTTCTCAAGCGCGCTCATCGAGTCTCTCTCAAAGGCGCACTGATCATGTACGGCGTCATCGCCCTAACGGTACTGGTAGATCTGATTGTTGCAGTCGGGATTGGTGTCTTTGTCGCCAATATCTTGACCATCGAGCGCATCAGTCTCCTGCAGGCCAAATCGGTGCAGACTATTACCGACGCAGACGATGCCATCTTGCTCAACGAAGAGGAAAAGCGCTGGCTAGACGAAGCCAATGGCCGAGTACTGCTATTTAAGCTGAGTGGACCAATGCTGTTTGGCGTAGCTAAAGCCATCTCCCGTGAGCACAACGCAATTGGCGAATGCGATGCCATTGTCTTTGACCTCAGCGAAGTCCCCCACATGGGCGTGACCGTCTCCCTAGCGATTGAGAACGCGGTAAAAGAAGCCGTCGAGCAAGGCCGGTATGTCTTTATTGTGGGGGCTTCAGGTCAGACCTATCGCCGACTAGAAAATCTAAACGTGTTTGACCTCATTCCTAGGCAGACCTTGACCATGAGTCGCACAGAGGCACTGCGCACAGCAGTCGGTTCTGTGTTCCAAATAGAGAAAGTATCAGCAGATAAGGCAGCAATCTCTACCTAGCGGACGATTCCACTGCCAATTCCATCTCAAAATAGTTTGCAAACGGGATCACAGTTTAGAGTGTAAATAAAATCGCAAATTAGACTGCGAACCGACAGCTAAGTGATCGTTATCATCTTGTTTTCCTTTTCTGCCCAAGCTCAAAAAAGAGTTTAGAAAAACGCGCTGCCGCATGATTATGCATATCCTGGAAGCTTTAATTTCTGCCACCGTTCTCTTTGGGTACTTCGGTATCCTTTTCAAACAAAACCTGATTATGAAAATCCTGGCGATGGACGTCATGAGCACAGGAGTGGTTGCCTATTTTGTGTTGGTTGCAGCGCGAGGCGGCCTGTATACGCCCATCGTGCCCATCCCGCTTGATGACGCTGCAGCCGTGAACTACTCAGATCCGGTGCCGCAGGCAGTTATTCTCACGGCAATTGTCATTGGCTTCTCAATCCAGGCGCTAATGCTAGTGGGAGTGATGAAGCTTGCTGGCCATCGGCCCACGCTAGAGTGCCGGGCAATTGAGTCTAGCGCGGTTGATCCCGTAGCGATTCAATCTGTTGCAGTCGAATCTGTTGCTAGTGGGGAGAGCGGCCAGTGATAGGTGAACTTGCGATCGCTGAACTCACCATAATTTGGCTTATACTGCCGCTCTTTGTGGGATTTAGCATATACCTGCTGCCCAAAGCATCCCGATATCTGGCACTCTTCATCGCCGTCTACTCAGCTGGGTACGGCTTGCAGCAAATTGTGTCTCAGTCGGCGCTGACACTCAGGCTAGTTGACAGCTTTGGGGTGACCCTGAGCGTAGATCGGCTGAGCGGATACTTTGTGCTCACCAACGCGCTGGTAACCGCTGCAGTTGTTTTTTACTGCTGGTCTACCCAGAAAACGGCTTACTTTTTCACGCAGCTAATTATCTTGCACGGCTGTGTAAATGCTGTTTTCGTCTGTGCCGACTTTATGAGTTTGTACGTTGCGCTAGAGGTGATTGGGATTTCTGCGTTCTTGCTGATTACCTACCGCCGGAGCGATCGCACCATCTGGATCGGGCTCCGATACCTCTTCATTAGCAATACGGCAATGCTGCTATATCTCATAGGCGCCGTACTGGTATACCAAGCCAACAACTCCTTTGCCTTTACCGGGTTGCGCAATGCACCAACCGAAGCGATCGCGCTGATCATGCTCGGCCTGCTCACCAAAGGCGGCGTCTTTGTCTCCGGACTGTGGCTACCGCTCACCCACTCAGAAGCCGACACGCCGGTATCGGCCATGCTCTCAGGCGTCGTGGTCAAATCAGGCATTTTTCCCCTCGTACGCTGCGCACTGCTCATAGAAGAAATTTCTCCCGTTGTTCAATTTTTTGGCATTGCGACCGCCATCCTAGGCACCAGCGCCGCCATCCTAGAGCAAGACACCAAGCGACTGCTCGCTTGGAGCACCATTTCGCAAGTCGGGTATGTCCTGGTCTCACCCGCCGTGGCTGGCTTCTATACCCTCTCCCACGGTCTGGCAAAAGGCGCCCTCTTTTTAACCGCAGGCCGCCTACCCAGCCGCCAGTTCGACACCCTCCAGCAAACCGCTGTGCGACTGCCGCTGTGGCTAGTGCTTGCAGCTGCCAGTCTCTCGCTTTCTGGCTTTCCCCTCTTTGCAGGCTTCGACGCCAAGCTCATGACCCTCAATCAGCTAACCGGCTGGCAATCTGTTGTAATGAATGTTGTCGCAGTGGGTAGCGCGATCGCATTTGCCAAATTTATCTTTCTCCCCTTCACCAATGAGCTACCTATCGCTGCTGCAGCGCCCCCCCAAGCCAGCAAACAACCCAACCCTCAACCCGAAAAAATCAGCAAAAAGACAACAGAAGACCTCGGCTATGGGTTCGCCATTGTAGTGCTCATCGGCGGGCTCATGGCAGCCAGCGCCCTCCACGCAGAAGACTACACTCCAGACAACTTGGTCAAGGCGCTAACCACCATAGCAGGTGGCTGGATTGGCTACCACATTATTTTCAAGCGAATTCGCTGGTCACTGCCCGACGGTCCAGAGCGGCTCGAACACCTGATCGGCAGCATGAGCATAGTTTTGATTCTTTTATTTTGGAGGGTAATGGTATGAGCGCAGTCCTTGACTTACTCCTGAAGCTAACGCTGTGGTTTCTGCTCACGGCAGACAGCAGCCTAGCAAATATCTTGATAGGCACCGCGATCGCGCTGCTGCTCCCCAAAACCACCTCCAGAAAATACGCCACAACCCTAAAAGATTGGCTGAGCATATTCTGGAAAATTTTAGTCGCAATTCCCATCGCCTTTGTCGAAGCAATAGAAATCATGCTCAGGCCTCACCGCAGAGAAGATATTGTCTTCGAGAAAGGGCGAACCGTGCGATCGCCTGGCCTTATTTTTCTCGACATTTTCTTGATTACCTTCACACCCAAGACCATTGTGATGGGCTGTCGAGACGACGTTTTCTACGAAGTACATCGCATACGGAGGTAGGCAAACAACAATGAACTGGATACTCACAGCCATGACCATCGCGCTGCTAATTCCTATCTATGCAGCCTGCCAGACCCAGGGATGGCAACCCGGCAGACTACCGCAACATCAGCGTCGTCAGACCGCCTGGCACAGCATCTGGCAAAGAATGCTCGCCTTTGCCAGCATCGCTACCAAAACGTCTCTCATTATCCTGATGATTTCGGTCGTGAGAGACGATTGGATGCTAGGGGTTGTCGGCGTACTGATCTTGAGCGTTGGGAATGCATCGCTGATGCTGCTCGCTCACGTACTCAGACGAATAAATGTGAACGCGGCTTAGAACGGAGAAGAATTAGAGCGGAGAAGAATTAGAGCGGAGAAGAAAAGATAATGGCATTTTTAAGTTTGCTGTGTATGGTCGTTGGGGTGATTTTTTGGTTTTGGGGAACCTGGCCGCTGTTAGGGCGGCGCTCAGTGCTGTACAAGCTGCATGGACTATCTGTGGCCGATACCCTCGGGTCGATGAGTATTACCGTAGGGCTGTTGCTCCAGCGACCCAGAGAATGGCCGCTGCTGTTAATGGCGCTTATCTCACTGGCAATATGGAACACAGTGCTGGGATACGTATTGGCCTACTGTTCGAGCCATGATGGCACCCGAAACAACAGCTTAGAAAACAACAGCTTAGAAAACGACCGCGAGGACGAGGTGAGCCGCTATGCCTGAAACGATTAACTTACCCAGTGACTTCTCTGGTGACTTCTACATCGTAGCAATTACAGCGTTGCTACCGTTGGTCGCTGGGCTGTTGGTGCTGCAGCGCAACCCCTATCAGGCGCTGATTATTCGAGGTATGTTGGGCGCGATCGCAGCCCTCATTTACGCCCTCTACGGCGCCGCCGACGTCGCCCTCACCGAGGCCCTAGTCGGCGCAATGCTCTCCACCACCTTGTATGCGATCGCTATTCGCTCATCCTCAGTCGCCTCATCCTCTTTTGTAGCCGCCTTCGAATCGTTGTCTCCCTCTTCCACCCCAAAAACCCCTTCAGCCACTGCCGACCAGCCAGGAGAACAGCCTCTCCCATGAAACCACCCATCACCAAACTGCCCATCACCAAACTGCCCATTGTGAAATTGCTGTACGTGCTCGCCGGACTGGGCATCTACTTCAAAATGATGGCTTTCCCCAATCCAGCAGCCGAGCTGGCTGAAAATTCTATCGTAGAAATGATCGTGCAAGAGAGCGGAGTATCCAACGCCGTCTCTGGCATTATCTTTCGAAATCGACTTTACGACACCCTGTTTGAAGTTGTTGTCTTTACCCTGTCTGTAATGGGCGTGAGATACTTACTCGCCGATGAACAACCCGCCGCCGCCGTTTATCGCTTCACCGATGCGCCCTCAATCGTCCTCGCTCGCCTAGGGGCAACCATTGCCGCACTGATCGCCGTAGAGCTTGCCATCCGTGGTCACTTGAGCCCAGGCGGAGGATTCGCTGCCGGTGTCGCCGGAGGCACCGCCATCGGCCTCATCGCCATCACCTCATCCTCAGAAAAAATGGCCGCCATCTACCAGCGTTGGAAAGCCGCCACCTGGGAAAAAGTATCCGTACTGATCTTCCTAGCCTTTGCGACCCTGAGCCTGATCGGCATCGAGCTGCCCCAGGGAGAACTAGGTGCCCTGCTCAGCGGTGGCTGGCTGCCAATTTTTAACACGCTAGTCGCCATCAAAGTCGCACTGGGCTCTTGGGCCATCATTATTATCTTTATTCGATATCGTGGACTCCTGTAGGCGCAGCCGATGGAAAATCACCCAAGCAAGCAAACAGCAGACCAAAACAACTTCTTTTTTTGGGTAATCTGAAACTAAAGCCACAGAGTTTACCCATCAATCAATCCTAGCGATGTCTTCCTGCCTCAACCTGCAAAATACAGCTTCCGGCGCAGCGTCATCCCCTCAGCCAACACCACCCAATCAGACACCACCAATCCACCCCTCAGTAGAAAGATACGAACGATTGCTTGCGGGCGTAGCAGCATCTACAAATGTTTTACTAACCAGCCAGAACTACCGTAAATCTATCGATCAGGCCCTGTCTATTTTAGGTGAGGCGACTGGCGTAGATCGGGTTTACATCTTTGAAACCCATCCCCATCCAATACATAAAGCACCCGCGATGAGTCAGCGGTGGGAATGGGCTGCTCCAGGTGTCGCCCCCGAGATCAACAATCCCGATCTGCAAAATCTGCTGTACAGCGACTGCTTCCCCCGCTGGTACGAAAAACTATCTATAAATCAGCCCGTATTCGGCCCGGTGAGCGAGTTCCCAACCGAAGAAAGAGAAATTCTCGAACCCCAAGGCATCCTGTCTATTTTGGTCGTACCAATCCGAATTCAAAACCACTTTTGGGGCTTCGTCGGGTTTGACCAGTGCCAAACCGTCCATGCATGGACCCCCGTCGAAGTCTCTACCCTATGGGCGATCGCCGGTAGCTTTGGTGGCACCGTGGCTCGGCATCGCGCCGAAGTTGCCCTGCAAGAGCTTAACCATAGCCTCGAAGCCCGCGTAGAAACCAGAACACAAGAGTTGACAGTAGCCAACGCAGAGCTGTCAGCCGCCATGAAAAAGCTTCGAAAAACCCAGAGCCAGCTCATTCACACAGAAAAAATGTCCAGCCTGGGTCAGCTAGTGGCAGGCATCGCCCACGAGATCAACAATCCGGCCAACTTTATCTTCGGCAACCTCAAGCACGCCCAGCGGTACGCAGAAGATCTTCTCGATATGGTCGATCTCTACCAGACAGAATATCCAGAAGAAACCCCTCGAATCGCAGAAGCACTAGACGACTTAGAATTCGAATTTATCCGAGATGATTTTGTCAGCCTGATGGCATCTGCCAGAGAAGGCGTCACGCGAATTAGACTCATCGTAGAATCACTACGCAACTTCTCCCGACTCGACGAATCAGAGTGTAAGCAGGTCGATATCCACCAAGGCATCAACAGCGCGCTCAACTTCCTCCAGCACCGACTACGAAGCACAGTCGACGGTACCGGCGTAAATGTCATCACAAAATTTGACAGCCATCTACCCCCGGTAGAATGCTACTCCGCCTCCCTCAACCAAGTCTTTATGAACATATTGACAAACGCCGTAGACGCCCTAGAAGAGAAAACCCGTGAACAGCGTAGCCAAAGGCCCAATGAGCTAAAAATTGAAACCCTGCTAGGCGCAGACGGGCGAGTAGTCGTACGGATTAAAGATAATGGAAACGGCATGAAAGCAGGCATAAGAGACAAAATATTTGATCCCTTTTTCACCTCAAAACCAGTTGGCAAAGGCACCGGATTAGGCCTCTCGATAGCCCATCAAATTGTCGTAAGAGAGCACCATGGAGAAATCAAATGTCAGTCTGCAGAAGACATCGGCAGCACCTTTGAAATTTGGCTACCCGTGAGGCAGGTGCGCGGCCTAATAAACAGCGATATCGCCTAAATCAAACCAATCAAACCAAGAACGCTGAACTCGTCCATAGGCAGATGCTACCCACTCAAAAAGCAGAGATAATGCAGCGATAAACGACGCATTAGCCCCTGAAGGCAAGACCAAAACCAATGAGAAAGCGCAGTTTCGGGATCCTCTTCCTATCCGTGTCGCTCTCGGCGATCTGTTTGCTTCCCCCTGCACTCTCCCAAGAGGCCCCACCCGAAACTGCCATTGGAGAAAGCGCCGCTATCGATGCAGCGGCCAGTGATCGCACCCCATCTTCCACCCCCGCAGACGACACCTACTTCGCAGACGTACTGGTCCGTGGCCAAGCCGTCTTCCAAGTTGGCAGCCTCGATAGCTTATCCGCCCGCGCCCGCGCTGCCATCATCAGCCGCCGCATTGCTAGCCTACTCGAAAGCAGCGCCGAAAGAGACGGAGAGAATACCACCCTTACCGTCACCGCCGAACCCGTCCCAAACGCCGCACTCATCAACCTAGAAGCCAACAACCGCGTCCTCATGACCGTCACCGAGCAAGACGCGCAAGATCTCGGCCTCCCTCTAGAAACCCTCGCTGACACCTGGGCAAACCAGCTCACCCAGAGCTTCGACCGGCCTCCCGTTGCCATCGACGTCGCCCAGCGGCTGAACAGCACCCTGCGACAGCTTGGCAGAGACGCCGTCGAGAGCATCCCTGCCCTCATCGGCGTCCTCATCGTGGTCGTCATCACATGGCTAATAGCCAAAGTTGTCCGCTACAGCGCCTTTAGCTGGGCGCAGCGAACAGAAGGCGATCGCAGCACAGAAATCCTCATTGGCAGACTTGGCTACGGTGCCGTATGGGTCGGTGGCACCGTGATTGCACTCGGCGTTTGGGGCATCGACTTTGCCACTATGCTCGGCGCCCTCGGCCTCACCAGCGTCGCCATCGGCTTCAGCCTCAAAGACGTCCTCAGCAACTACATCTCCGGCGTTATTTTACTTGCCGCCCGACCCTTCCACATCGGCGACCAGGTCGTCATCAACGGCTACGAAGGCACCATCACCCAAGTACAGCTCCGCTCCACCACCCTGCGCACCTACGATGGCCGCATGATCTACATCCCCAACCAAGAAGTCTTCCAGGCCAGCATCACCAACAACACCGCCGCCAAATATCTCCGCAGCTCCGTCACCGTCGGCATTGACTACGCCGCCGATATTGTTCGCGCCCGTCAAGTGATTGTAAATGCGATCGCATCCCTCGACGCAGTACAACCCGACCCCATCCCAGAAGTGCTCGTTCGCGAACTTGCCGCTAGCACAGTCAACCTCGAAGTCCGCTTCTGGGTAGATTCGCGCCGCGCCGGATTCTTAGAAACCAGCTCCATTGTCACCCAGCGCGTAAAAGAAGCCCTCCAAGAACAAGACATCGAAATGCCAACAGAAATTTACACACTGCTGCTAAAAGATGTCCCAGAAGCGCTAAAAACAAACAACAATGGCAACAATACACAAAGCAACCCAGTTATCCAAACCGGCACCCTGTCAGAAACGTAAAATTTTAGTTCGGGCAAAAGGCTGTTAGCGCAATTCGCCTGATCGTACTGGGTAGTGGTCAATTATGCTAAACCTAAATGGCTCTGTTGGAAATTCGTTTAGGTAGAGTTGATTTAAAAAGGCCTCAGCGTCAGGCTGGCCTTTAATATGCTGATTGAAGAATGCCAAACTGAGTGCCTGAATTTGAGGTCTGGCTTCGTGTGGGTCTGGGCCGATAGCGTCTGATGGAAGGGGTAGAATACGCTGTGATGAAGCATTACCAAGCAGGGAGAAATGCGTGCCTTGCTCAATCAAAACAAGCTTCTTGTTCCGGGTTGTCAGCCAGCTAAAGGGTTCTATCTGTTCTGGAACAGCAGGCGTGAAAACGTCATTTTCTCCAGCAACTATCATGACAGGAATCTTTATCTGCTGCAGACTAGATTGTCCAAGCACGTGACTAGAGAGAGGATTAAGCGCGATCACAGCTTTGATTCGTGGGTCAGCAACCTCTGTCATACTACTTGAAAGATCGGATAGTTCGCATTGAATGAGCATTGAAGGATTGATAGGGATCCAGCTGGATAAAGCAGTACAGGCTTCTGAAAGTGAGTCTTGATTAATGGGTGCACCGCCAGCGCTAAGCGCGGTGTACCCGCCGAGAGAGTGACCTAAAATGCCAACCGATGATAAGTCCCACCGTGCAAGGCTAGGATCGACCTCCTGCTTTGCAACCAAAGCATCTAAGATTGCTGTGATGTCTTGAGGTCTAAGCACAAATTCGTCTGGGCTAGGTGGACTTTCAACGCCGTTGAGGAAGCGGTTGAACGTGTTTGTATTTGTCCCGATATGTTCTGGTACCACGACTCCGTAGCCGTGGGAAGCAAAATGCCTGGCCAAATAAGCTAGCGCCGTCCTATTTGAAGCCAAACCGTGGGAGATAACAATCACTGGAATACTTTTAGAATCTGTTTCTGACACTATTGGGTAGTAGATATCTGCCAGTGCTTCGGCGGCGCGGTTTGGTTTTTGAAAGTGGATTGTTTGAAGCTGCCAGCTATAGATTCCTGCATACTGTGGATCCGCTTCTGAGTAAGTAGGTGATATTCCACCCATAGCCTGCATCTGTGACTGCTCTATGATTTTGGCGATGATAGATTCTCTGTCCTGGATTGTTTGCTCGCTTTCAGCTAACAGGCTTTGTAAGCGTGAAAAATCTATCTGAACTGTCCTCAAATGATATTGTTGAAGAATGTCTATAACAGTTATACCTTCTTCTTCAGCGGCTACAGCGATTAGCGCTGCCCTGAGGGCTTTTCCTCCATTTAGGAAGTTATCTGTTTGAACAATATCTCCAAGCGATCGCAATAGCTCATCACCCAAAGGAGAATAGGCAAATTGTGAGATAGATACTAAGTCAATATCGTACCTAGCAGTTAAAAAGCGTCGCAGGCTGATCTCTTGCTCAGCACTCAACCAGTCAGTTAATACTTCCAAGCGGTCAACTACTTCTCCAGTTTCTGCGAACCTTTCAAGGTCATCGACGTAAATAGTAGGCTCAAATGGCCCGTAGAAAAATTGAATTCTCTCTGCGCTCCATACAGATGATGCTGCCAACAGCAGTCCTGTTGCAGCTCCGAGCAATGCCGTCAGTTTTCTCATGAGACTCTTTTTGCGGTGATATTTTTTCAGTTTGGGCACTCAAATGGTTTGCTCTACTTAGATACTGCACGATATTTACCATGCAACCTTCGTACAACCGTTTTTATTTAATCAATCGATTGATTAACTTTTACAGGTTAGTAGCATTACAAGCTTTTGTCAACGAAGCAGTCTATGTCTTTAGTTGCCTCTTTGCTGTCTAGTCGCTGAGTAGAGTGCGAAGAACTCGCCTGCGTGCTCATGCTAGCCACTGTGAACTCGCAACGTGTTGAGCCGTGAGTTTAGCGTTCATCTATCCCCCCTGAAGAACGCTGTAGGTACCAATCTCCCTATTGCATTCTTCTTCCGTGCGTTCTCCTCTCTTCCTTAGGAAGGGTTGCATTTTATTTTGACCTGTGCTGCAATAAGTTAATCAATCGATTGATTAACTACATTCACGCTCGTCCTCACAAGTAAGGTTTTAGTGATTATGAATTCAGATCCTCATTATCCATCTGGCGTTCCGACTAATTCTAAAAATGAAAAGCAGAGCATACATCCTCAGCAATGGCCAAATTTACTAAACCGGCAGCGGCGCTGGGTAAAATACAGCTTGATCGGTGCGGTTGGTCTTGCGGTTGCAACTGGCGGGGCTATGAGCTATCGAGTCGTCGTTGATTCACCTGCGGAAAATGTACCTGATAGACGAGCTGTTCCAGTTGATACTACAGAGATAGTCCGCGTCTCGTCGTACGAGGTACCGCGAATTTACACCGGAGAAATTGCTGCGCTTCGCAATAGCGAGTTGGGCTTTGAGCGAGGCGGTGAACTGGTTCAGGTGATGGTTGATGAAGGGCAGCGAGTATTGACAGGTGACACTGTCGCCAGACTAGATGTGCGAAATCTACAGACTCAGCGACTGCAGGTCGAGGCGCAAAAAGCACAGGCTGTAGCCCAGTTGACTGAGCTACAAAATGGCGCTAGAGCAGAGGACCTTGCAGAAGCTGAAGCAGCGGTTCGAGATTTAGAAAAACAATTAACGCTACAAGAAACCCAGGAGAGAAGGCGAGAATATCTCTATGAAAGAGGCGCGATCGCTCGGGAGCAGTTAGACGAATTTGCTTTTGGTTCTGATTCACTGCAAGCCAAGCTCGATCAAGCTCGCAGTCGTTTAGAAGAGCTGCGTAATGGCACCCGCTTTGAACAATTAGATGCACAGCAGGCGGTGGTAAATCAGCTAGACGCACAGCTACAAGATATTGATGTCAACATCTCAAAAAGTAAAATTGTTGCTCCTTTTGATGGGATTGTTGCCGAGCGTAGAGCCGATGAAGGTACGGTTGTTGGGACAGGTCAGCCCGTAGTCGAACTGGTAGAAGCCGCAGCACCGGAGGCACGCATTGGCATCCCTGCTGATGTTGTTAATCAAATTCAGATGGGTAGTAGACAGTCCGTAACGGTTGATAATCAGCGCTACCCTGCCGAAGTGACTGCTATCTTACCGCAGGTAGATTCTAGTACGCGCACTCAGAGAGTTGTACTGGCACTAGACGATACTGCAATAGGCGCGATAGAACCTGGGCAAACCGCTCGGCTTACGATCAATGAAACGGTTCAGGCTGAAGGGTTTTGGCTCCCAAGAGGAGCATTGACTCAGGGTATTCGGGGGCTGTGGACTTGCTACGTTGTGGTGCCTGCTGATGCCCAAGAGGATGCATTTGTCGTCGAACAGCGATCGGTAGAAATTATTCGGCAGGAGACCTTTGGCGATAGTTCCTCAGGTGACGTTTCTGAGGCTAATACCCGTGTTTTTGTCAGAGGCACCTTGCAGCCAGGAGAAAAAATTGTAACGAGTGGGATCCACCGTTTGGTTCCAGGGCAAAGCGTAACGGCGCTCTCGCCTGACTAAGGTGCCGCTTAGTTCTTGCCTGCAGATTCTTTTCACGCTTCAAAAGTGTCCACTACACAATCGAGATGAGTCCCATGGTTCGTCCTTTTTTCCGTAAGATTAGGCTTCTAATCCTAACAATTATCATCATTATTGCCTGGGGATATTCTTCTATTCAATCTTTGCCCAGACAAGAAGATCCCACTCAAGTCGCTAGAGTGGCTGTCGTCAACACCATATTTCCTGGCGCTAGTGCCGAACGAGTAGAAGCACTGGTAACAGAAGTCCTAGAGTCCGAATTCTCTGAAATTGAGGAAGTTAAAACGATCAGTTCGACTTCGCGAGTTGGCTTTTCGGCGGTGGTGGTGGAGCTAGAAGATTCGGTTAAAGATGCAGAGCCTGTCTGGTCTCGGATACGAGATAAGATGAATGATGCTGAGCTGCTTTTTCCACCGGGCACTTTTAGTCCAGAGCTAGAGGCAACTGAAACTCGTGCCTATGCAATGATCGCGGCCATTACCTGGGATCAAGCGTCTGAGCCCAACTACGCCATACTCAGACGCTTTGGAGAAGAGTTTGAAATTCAGATGCGAGGCGTCGCAGGGACTGAAGAAGTCGAAGAATTTGGTATTCCAGACGAAGAAATTAATGTAGAAATTGATGCATCTGATTTAGCTGCGGTAGGGCTCAGTGCGCAGCAGTTAGCTCAGCAGGTGAGCCAGAGTGATGCCAAGGTGACTGCTGGGCAACTGCGTAACTCGAATGAGAATCTGGCGATTGAGATTGATAGCGAACTCAGTTCCATAGAACAGATTCGACAGATTCCCGTTCGCTCAGCTAGCGGTCAGTTCACTCGATTAAGCGATGTTGCAACTGTTGATCGCGGCGTGAGAGAACCTCCTACCGATATCGCATTTGTCAATGGGAAACCGGCGGTCGCCTATGGCATTTTAATGAGTTCTGGGCAAAGGATCGATCAGTGGTCCGAGAGTACCTTGCAACAGATGGATAGGTTTCGCAGCCGTCTGCCGGGAGGACTTTCTTTAACTGTTTTGCTCAACCAGAGTGAATATGTGGACGCTCGGCTAGGGACGCTAGTCTCCAACCTTCTATTTGGTGCTGCGCTAGTTGTTGTAGTTACCTTTATCACTATGGGCTGGCGCTGTTCTCTCATTGTAGGCGCAGCGTTACCCCTCAGTATCTGCGCTGTACTAGGGCTCATGAGTGTGCTAGGTATTCCTATCCACCAAATTTCAGTGGCTGGGCTAATTATTGCGTTGGGCTTATTAATCGACAATGCGGTCGTTGCGGTTGATGAAATTCAGGTAGAGCTGAGCCACGGAATAGAGCCGGAGAAAGCAGTTGTTGATACGGTGAACTACCTTCAAGGGCCGTTGTTCGCCTCTACGCTGACAACAATGATGACATTTTTACCCATCGCACTCTTACCGGGCGGTGCGGGAGAGTTTGTCGGCTCTATTGCTATGACTGTGATTCTGTCGATTGGCGCGTCGCTTGTACTTTCTCTCACCGTCATTGCAGCATTGACAGGAAAGATTTTGGGCGAGAGCAAAGCAGATGCTGAGAAATTAGAGCAGCAGGATTCTCTAAATCTCTTTCAGCGATTGCTTCGCACTTTAATGAAGCCTGGCGCTTGGTGGAACGAAGGATGGAGTTCTCAGCGGCTAGGTAATTTTTATCGATGGACGCTAAGGCGAGCCATGGCAAAACCCGTTTTCGCTGTTGTGCTGACCATGACGATTCCTGCTGTGGGATTTTTCCAGGCCGGCCGTTTAGATACTCAGTTCTTTCCTTCCTTAGACCGAGACCAGTTTCAAATAGAGGTTGAGTTTTCTCAGGAGAGTGCGATCGCAAATTCTAGAGACCAGGTTATGCGCGCTCGTGATTTGCTCTTAAGCTACGACCAAGTGATAGATGTTCACTGGTTTATTGGCGAGAGCGTGCCAAAGTTTTACTACAACATTAGTGCGAATAGAGAAAATTCGCCGTACTACGCGCAGGCATTGGTACAGCTTAACTCGTCTGAAAATGTGACGTCTTTAATTCAAGAAATCCAAGCAGATCTTGATGTGGCCCTTCCTGAAGCCCGCGTACTGGTCAGACAGCTAGAGCAGGGCCCGCCTTTTGATGCGCCCGTAGAGCTAAGGATATATGGTCCTAATATTGAAGAATTAAGGGCATTGGGGGCAGAGGCCAGAGCTATTCTGACGACAGTGCCTGATGTCGTCCACGCACGTGATGATTTAACCGCGACAGTCCCCAAACTCGCTTTACAAATTGATGAAGAGCAGGCACGGCAAGCAGGCGTCTCGAACGAAGAAGTTGCTCAACAGTTACAGGCTACTTTAGAGGGCGCGGTCGGTGGCTCTATTCTCGAATCGACTGAGAATTTACCCGTGCGCGTACAGATTTCAAATGGCGATCGCGGTAACCTTTCTCAAATTGAGTCACTAAATCTACAGCCAGGACAAACCGCACAAGAATCAAGTGACGGATTTAGAACAGTTTCTGCACTTGGAACGTTTGAGATGGTGCCCCAGCTTGCTCAAATTGCGCATCGTAATGAGCAGCGCGTAAACACAGTCCAAGGGTTTATTACTGCAGGTACGCTACCTTCTAAGGTTCTTGCTGACTTTCAGGCAGCCTTAGAAGCACAAGGATTTGAGCTGCCACCGGGATACACCACTGAAATTGGTGGTGAACAGGCCGAAAGTAGTGATGCAACCGGCGATTTGTTTAGCTCAGTTGGACTGCTGTTAATCGCTATGGTGACTGCGCTTGTTCTGTCTCTTCAGAGCTTTCGGTCGGCGGCTATCGTGGGCGCGGTGGGTATTGGCTCTGTGGGTATGGCGCTATTCTCGCTTTGGGCCTTTGGTTCGCTTCTAGGGTTTATGGCTATCGTGGGCGCGATGGGTTTAATCGGAATTGCGATTAACGGCAGTATTATTGTGCTCTCGGCGGTAAATGAAGATAAGTTGGCAAGTCAAGGCGATCGCAGAGCAATACAAGAGGTCGTTATGCGTGCAACCCGTCACGTTCTAACGACAACAATTACGACTATGGTGGGCTTTGCGCCGCTGCTGTTATCGGGCGATCCTTTCTGGAATCCTCTGGCGGTGGCGATCGCAGGTGGCATCGGTGGCTCTCCTTTTCTGGCGCTGTATTTCACGCCAGCAGCTTATTTGATGATGCATAGACGCGATCGCAAATCTTCTAAGTCAAAACAAGATCACAGGTCACAACCGGCTACGTAGCTTTAAGCTGGCAAATCAAGTAAATAAAATGGTGATAAACATGATAAGGTTTCCTATTCGAGAATATCTCGACCAGTTGTTTTTTGAGAATGGCAGAGAGATAGTCGTAAACCCTCAAAAGTATTGGAAGATTTACTGCGCCTCTCATCTGAGTCGTTGCCATCGAAGTCAACTGTTAGAACGCTGCTGGCGACTAGACTACAAAGATTTTACAATGAAGTACTGGTCCATAATAGAGCGTCATCTTTTGGAAGAAGACGACAAAGACTTTCTAGAATACTGCTGGCAGGTAAATCCTCTTTTCTATAGCTTCTATGGAGAATATCACTTCGAGGAGTTTTGCTTGGATGTTTCTGAAAATAATGAGTGGCAACAATAACAAAATCTGACAATGAAAAGTAGCAATGCACATTGACAGATTTTGATGAGTTAGCTAAACTCTAGAAAGAGTTAATCAGTTGATTAACTAAGTTAATCAACTGATTAATCGACTGCGAAATAAATTCTTCTTCCGATAGCAGGCAGACCATCAGCTTGACTTAGCTGCCTATGCTCTACACCGAAAATCCATGTCGCAATAGGTTAAGCTTCACAAAAGAGAAAAGTCTAATCATAGGCGAGAGTTATAACAGGCAAGTTCCATAGCCGACAGGCATTAGAAACCGCTAACATTCTTGCATTAATCGTCTACTTGAGCCTGTTGACTAGACATGTCCATACGATAGAAGGACAAAGCAGACGCGAGCTATTTCCCATGCAGATTTCTGAAGATATTCAACAGACATACTCTTCTGTTATCGAAAGAAGCTGATCGGATTCTAATAGCAGCTTCACAGGCTCAAACCGAACATGTTCAAAGTTTCAGGCAACAGTAAGAACCAGCTTTCTCAAGCCCGTTTCAATAAACGCTTCATCAATTCATTTCTAGGTCACTAATCTTTCGAGGTAAAACAGTGTCTCAACCCAACATTACTATATTCACAAAGCCCAACTGTTCTTACTGTGTCCGTGCCAAGACCGTCTTGACAGATATCGGCTGCAGCTACCAAGAATATGACGTTACAGCGAATTCGCGCAATGCTGATGCTGCTGTATATTTCAGTGGCGCTTCCACAGTCCCTCAAATCTTTATCGGTCGCTATCACATCAACGGCGCAGAAGACTTTGAACAACTGCGCAACAGCGGACAGCTCAAGCATTTAATAGCTGCCAACGAAGGGTCAATCCTGCCGATAGATTCTGTCACTGATGCAGACTTGCAAGCTGGAATAGAAGACTATCCCTTAAGAAAAGTGGTTTCCAGAATCGAGGACGCTTATCGCGACGATCCTGAAGTTTGGGCTAGCTTACAGTTCTACAAAGATCTTTTCGGCTTTTGGCCCAATACTTACACCTACTTGTATAACTGGCCCGATGCATACAAGCGCTTTTTGTATTGCCATATGATTCCTGCTGTTGGCTATGCAAAACCACAGCTTGGTAGTACAAACATGTTTGCGGTTGCCTATGCCACCTCTAATGCACACGGCTGTACATATTGCCAGACGCACAGCGTAGCTGCGCAAGGCGAAAGCTCTCTTAAAATCCCACAGTATCTCGACCAAGTTCGTGAAGGGAACAAAACTAGCGACAATCCTTTTGATGCGTTGTCAGTAGCTATCGCCGATTTGTCCGCTGATGCTACACGTAACCAAGTAAAGAGAAGTCAGATCGCGCAAACCATCCGTCTTGTCGCGCAAAAGACTGCTCACGAGGTAGATGATCGTGATTCATGCAATCTCGATTCATCCGTCGCAGCCACTATGGCCGCAGCAGACGAATATCTGACCGGTGTTGAGATGATGGTCACTAACCTTGGGTTTCTCAATGTCTTTAACGACCTAACCGGTGTTGAGCTAGAAGGAGACTGGGCAGAGCAAGCGAGTCAGCATGGCGTAGTGGACGCGGGGCATCACCCAGCACAATCAGAAAACCCATCCAACTTGGATTACGACATTCCGACTAATGGATCGTCGATAGCCGAGATGATGAACAAATACGATGCTGCTGTCGGTGACTTGGCCGATTATACCAAGCGCGAGCTAGGCCTACTTCCCGACTGGATGAGGCTTTGGCCTAAGCCGTTTGTCAGTTTTCACGCCCATCTCTACGGAGAGACGATGGGAAGTCAAAATTGCTCTTCCATATCTGCAGAGCTGAAGCACCTTATGGCAAGAGTCTCTGCAATCTCAAAAGATCACACCTATCTAGCTGCAGTTGAAGGGTTTATCGCTCATCATACTGCTGTAGATAAGCCTCGCAGTATCGAGAGAATTCGCCATTGCTTTGAGGTCGCTAGTCGAAAGCAATCTTATCCAGCTCTATTTGACACTCGTGAAGCAGCAGCGCTACAGCTAGCGTGGCTCTCCGCTCAGATGCCATTAAAAACGCCGCAGCGATTTATCAAACCTGTTGTAGCCGTATATTCGGCAGAAGAACTCATTCATCTAAGTGTCGTTTGTGCAACGGCCTCTATGGTGCAGCGATTTGTAGCGATTGCTAAGCCTAATATAGAGCCTGTGGTGACCCAGTTTATGAAAGAGAAAAAGCTAATGTCTAGCGTGCTGATGCTACGCTACCCACTTTCTGTATAAGGGTGATAACCCACAGGGCAGATGCTGAAGCTGTTAAAGTGCTGATGCGCTGAATGATATGCGCGGATAAGTATGCACTGATAAAGTTGACAGTAGCTGCTGCGTTTGGAAAACGGTCGCATTGATAGCGATGCGACCGTCTTTTGAATAGAGACTATCATTTATAGGGAAGGGGGGGTGAGTCGTAATATGAAGATAGACAGAGCGATCGCACAGTGCATGAGGATCCTTGTATAATTCCCTGCGTAGCCTGTTTGAACCATTCTCAAACGCTAGTCAATACATCATTTAAAGAACGTGGGTAAATCTAAGTCTCTTCAATCTAGTGGTCAGCGGCGAGGCGAGGAGGCTCGTTTGCGCCTTATTGAAGCTGGAATTGAAGTATTTTCAGTGAATGGCTATGAAGCGGCTAGCACCCGCAGCATCGTTGAAAAAGCAGACGCAAACATAGGCGCAATTCCTTACTACTTTAAGAATAAGCAAGGGCTGTATCATGCAGTCGCTGAGCATATTGCTACGCATCTCGACGATCCGGATATCGATGCTGCGATCGCCACGATAGATAGCAAGGTTAAATCTTCGCCACTACCGGCAGAGCAAGCACTACAGCTTGTCCATGAGCTGTTCGATGCTTTTATAACAACTTTACTCTCCACCCGCAGACCCGACCTGTGGACACAGTTCATTTTTAGAGAGCTGATGGAGCCTTCTTCTGTTTTCGATATTCTTAACGAAAGAGTTGTTCAAAAGACTATCAGACCTTGTGCGGCTCTAATCGCTCAGATATTAGATAAACCAGCCAACGACCCAGAGTGTAAAATTAGAGCATTTACCCTGTTCGGTCAGGTGTTGATTTTTCGGATGATTCGGCAGGTCACGCTAAAGAACTTAGACTGGGATACTTTCAAAGGCGACCGTCTCGACCTTATTCGCAGCATCATTCATCAGCAGGTAGATAACTCATTGCGGCCTTTAGCTAAAGGATAGTCATAAATCAATGCTCCGGACAGAACTAGGAGACTAAAATCCCATAGTCGCAAAGGTTCTGGTAATTAGGGTGAGATTTAATCAAAGTCTCGTCCAAATCAAAGTTGCGAATAAAGCTCTCTAGCAGGTGCAGGTTGAGTTTGCGGCGCTTATAAGAATCCATAGAAAAGACAAAAGGCTCAGTGGTGTCTCGCTGTTGATAGCTATCCCATTTGGCTAGATTTAAGGCAGTAAGCGAGGCGTTGAAGTGAAAATCGAGCTTCTGAGCGTCTCTGGCTTGACAGTCAGTAAGGCCCGCAAATTGTTTGGCATCTCTAAAGATAAATTCAATGTGCCAGCCACAATACCCCCATACGAACGAAACCAATTTCGTACCCAAAGATTGGATTGACGGCATTATTGCGATTAGTAAAAGCGATCGCGAAAATGGAAGCACATCCCCCATTGACATTAGAGGACGTGCTTCCATGCCAAAGCGCCAAGAACCCCCCCGCCAACCCAAAACCTGTGGCAGCATTTGCCGGAGCCGAAGCGGCAACGGCTAATCAGCGTTCTCAGTCAGATGCTAGAGAGTCATCTGAGCGCCTCTGTTGTAAAGGAGGCGAGCAATGAGCCTAAAAACTGAAAATAGCGGTTGGGTCTCAGAAAAACTGCAAGCTCATCATCTAGAGCGATTGGCCGTGGTATACGTTCGCCAGTCCACGTTGCAGCAAGTGCTAGATCATCAAGAATCGACTCGAATTCAGTATGGCTTGGTAGAGCGTGCCCAAACGTTAGGCTGGAAAGCAGAACGGGTGCTCACGATAGACGAAGACCTCGGTAAGTCAGGCAGCAGTGCCGAAGGCCGTTTAGGCTTCCAGCGGCTCGTTACCGAAGTGGGTCTCAATCACGTCGGCCTGATATTAGGCGTTGAGATGTCGCGCCTTGCCCGCTGCTCAAAAGATTGGCATCAATTACTAGAAATCTGCGCGCTGTTCGGTACGCTGATAGCAGATCTCGATGGTATCTACGACCCTAGCCAGTACAATGACCGCCTATTGTTGGGCTTGAAAGGCACGATGAGTGAAGCTGAGCTACATATCCTCAAACAGCGAATGGTTCAAGGCAAATACAACAAAGCCAAACGGGGAGAGCTGGGATTCAGTGTCCCAATCGGCTACGTTCGCCGCCCATCAGGAGAGATTCGCTTTGACCCAGACGAGCAAGTACAACAAATCGTTAGGCTAATTTTTCGTAAGTTTGAGGAGCTAGGCACGCTGAACGCAGTACTCCGCTATCTCGTTAGCAATCATATTCAGGTGGGCGTACGGGTTTTGTCTGGTCTCAATAAAGGCGACTTAGAATGGCGCAGGCCGAATCGGCCTACCTTGCAAAACCTGCTAAAAAGTCCAGTTTATGCAGGCGCTTATGCCTACGGTCGTAAGCAAATGGATGCTCGGGAAAAGAAAGCTGAACATCCTCATAGCGGCTTAGTGGTCAAGCCAAGGGAAGAATGGCTGGTGTTGATTAAAGACCATCATCCCGCCTACATTTCCTGGGAGCAATACGAGCAACATCTTGCTCAACTCAAATCTAATCGAGCCCATACTGATGAATGGGGTCATGCCCGCTCGGGCGTAGCCTTGCTATCAAGATTGTTGGTCTGCGGTCGATGTGGTGCTCGTATGACAGTTCGCTACCACCGAGGGCAAGCCTCTCATCAATACGTCTGTTGCCGTGAAGCGGCTGACTATGGCGGGTCACTCTGTCAGCAGTTGGCAGGTGCTTGTTTAGATGAATCCGTGACCGAGCACGTTCTATGGGCACTGAAACCGGCAGCATTAGAGCTATCATTGGCCGCTGCTACTCACATCGAACGAGACCGCTCAGAACTAGATAAACTATGGCATCAGCGCTTAGAACGTGCCAGTTTCGAGTCGGAACGCTCTGGCCGACACTATCGGCTCATAGAACCTGAGAACCGCCTTGTTGCTAGACAGCTAGCGCAGGAGTGGGAGACTGCTTTACAGTCGGAACAACAACTAAAAGAAGAATATGAAAGGTTCTCTCATGAGCAGCCAAAACAGCTCACAGACGAGGAAAAGAAAGAGATTCATTGTCTAGCAGAAAGCTTTCCACGTTTGTGGTCTGCTGAAACAACAACCCATGCTCAGCGCAAAGAAATTGTGCGGCAGATAATTCAAAAAATTACTGTAAATGTTGAAGGAGAAAGTGAACAAGTACAGGTTAGTATTGAGTGGACTGGTGGCTCTGTTAACCAAGTGAGTGTCATCCGACCAGTGGCTAAATGGACTCAGCTCAGTAACTACCCACAGCTCTGTCAGCGTCTGGAGCAAATGGCAGAAGCGCAGTTGTCCACAGACGAAATGATTGAATTATCTGCCGCACAATTTCTTTGCGCTGAGCATGGGTTGTTG
>JBCBFY010000030.1:0-46305 GCA_038527325.1 Cyanobacteria bacterium J06614_10 | reverse complement strand
ATTTATGGCAAAGCGTGGATGCATTCGCGCTTTGCTATGGCACTTTGCGTTGTAAGACAAGCAGTGTAGCCATACTAGGTGTAGCGAGCAAAGTGCGGAAGGCTATATCACGTAAGGCAGCAACCCCTTCAAGGCAAGCTGAGCGGTTCCGTAGGCAGCTTCTGTATTTGCGGCGATTGTCACCACCACGCCCGGATGCCGAAGGCTGAGCTGTCGTTGCCTCAGCTGCTGCCAAGTTTGGTTTTGAGCGCCGCCGCCTGCGGTGTACACCGATTGAACGGAGACTGCGCCAAGTGCGTGGAGTTTTTGATACCCTTCTGCCTCGATGCGAGCGATCGCATCGAGCAAACCATACAAAAACGCCGCATCCTCAGCTGGTCGAGGGGTTAGCCGAGGCGCATAGTCCGGATCGTTGTGCGGAAAGCGCTCCCCAGGTGAGGTCAGTGGGTAGTAGTCGAGCGGGCACGGCTGAGAAATATCGATTTGGGCACTGAGTTCGCTCAGCTGCTCAGCAGAAAAGAACTGCTGCAGCACCGCGCCGCCCGTATTAGACGCACCACCCACCAGCCAAAGATCGCCGATGCGATGGCTGTACACGCCATATTTTCGATTGTCTACAGGCGTGGCGTTTAGTAGCTTGAGCACCAGCGTGGAGCCGAGAGAGGTGACCGCTTGCCCCAAACGATGGGCACCACTGGCCATAAAAGCGCCAATGCTATCGGTCGTACCAGCGCAGATCTGACAATCGCTAGGGATTTCAGACTGTTGCGCTACCTCAGGCAGGATGGTCCCGATGGTTTCTCCTGGCGTTTTCACGATGGGCAGCCAGCTACTTATTGGCAGCGCTAGCAGCCAGTCTGGATAGGAGAGCGATCGCACGTCATAACCTACTTTCAGAGCGTTGTGATAGTCGCTCACGGCAGGCTGACCGTGGAGCAGGCTAGCTATCCAATCGGCCTGATGCGCCAGGTAGCTGACCTGCGATCGCACTTCGGAGCCTAAGGTTTCGTACCACCAGAGCGCTTTTACCAGGCTAGAAGTCGCGCTGCAGGTTGGTGAGCCGGGCGGCGCGATGGCTTCCACAATGGGCAGTGCAGAGCGGGCCGTCGCGTCGTTGTAGAGCAGTGCTGGGGTGAGCGGTTGAGTGGTGCGATCGCACAGCAATACAGTGGCAGAAGTGCCGTTGACCGCAATCCGCTGTAGCTGATGGCGACACGCTACCGGAAGGTCGCTCAGCAGCTGCCACAGTGCTTGCTGCCAGATTGCCGGTTGCTGCACTTCGCTAGGGCTGAATCGGTAGCGGGCTCGTGCGACCACTTGGCCAGCTGAGTCGATTGCGATCGCCCTCGCCCCAGACGTACCAAAATCAATCCCCAATGCGTACATAAAAAGCTGACCAGCCAGACGCGAGCTACGTCCAGTACAGTAGCTTAGCCCGGGGAAAGTCGCGTGCAATCTTTGACTCAAAGAACGTCCGCAGCGCCTTCATCGTCTCTTTGTTGTAAACGTACTTAATACCGCCAAATTTATTACGCTTTTGGGTCCTAGCGTCCATTTGCATATCGAGCTGACTGCTGGGATACCACTCAGTCAGCACCGCCTTAGACTTCGCCGTAAACCGATGGGTAATCAATTCAAACGTCAGGTCGCAGTCAAAGTCCAGCGCCGCTGAAATCTGCTCAAATAGCTGCTCGTAGCCCGCTTCCCACCCTTCAAACGCCATAATCGGCGCAATCACTAGCCCTACAGGATAGCCACCGCCGCCGCGATCGCGCGGCAACGCCAGCTGCCTCAGCGCTTGCAAGCGCGCCGCCACCGTCGCCGTACCGCCTTCAAAGCCCTGAGACACCGCCGCCGCATTGACACTTACCCGGCAGCGAGTGTGACCATTGTGCTCTAGTGGCAGCAATGGCTCTACCGCGTTGAACTTTGAAACCCACCGCAGGTTTTGGTCGGTAGCCTGACCAAAAAAGCGAATGCATTCGCTCAGGCTACCGGTCAAGTGCTCTAGGCTAAGCGGATCGGTGTAGCAGCTCACCTCAAAGGTGGTAGGCCCGCCCGCTTCTGAAACCTTGCGTCTACCGATGTAGTTGCGAGTGTTGTCTAAAATGGCGGGCAAGTTTGCAAACACCCGAATCACGGGTGGGCCCGTCAGGGAGCTTGCCAAATAGCAGTATTGGCAATGTGCCGGGCAGCCCTCTGCCAGGTGAAACTGCCAGTCGGCAGAAGGGGGAATGGGCTGCAGCTTGAACGCACTGGGCGGCGCGGTCACCACTGCCATGGTTTGCTTCGCCTTGGCGTAGGTTTCTCTTTCGGTGTCGCCTCGCAGCCCCATCACCCGATTGCTCTTAAGCTTGACGGTTGGAATATCGAGGCCCTGTACGCGCTCAAAAATCTGCTGTCCCCAGGATTCTTCTAGGGCAGCCGGAGTAAATAAGACCTGCTTTGGTTTCCAGAGCGGCCTTTTGAAAGATTTGCGAGCAGCCGAATCGGAGGCAGCAAGGACCTTCTGATTGGTTTTAAGGTCTTGAACTGAGGCCGGGTTTAGAAAAGCTTCGAGAGAAGGCATGTTGAGACGCGTATAGCTCTCAACTATTGTGGGCCTTAGCCGAAGCAGTCACCACTTTCTGAAGGATGAATCCCTGCGCGGCCTGAACATGCCAGCGCTAGCAGCTGACTTCGCTGACTTCTCTAGAAATAAAGTCGAATGGCTGATCGATAAAGGCGGTGTCTTTGATGCCTGCCTCTAATGCTCGGTCTTTGACCATTTGCTTCATGATTTGGATGCCTTGCACGGTGGGGGCGATGGGCACACCGAGAGAGTTGTAGGTTTCTCTGAGCCCTTGCAAAACTCGCTCCATCAGCACATCGTTATTACCGGCGACGAGGGCGTAGCTGCTGTAGCGCAGGTAGTAGTCCATATCGCGCAGGCAGGCAGCGTATCGGCGAGTGGTGTAGGCGTTTCCACCAGGGCGAAGCAGCTCTGGCACTTCTTCAAACAGCTGCTTACTGGCCTCTCTAGAAATCTCAGCGGCGTTGGCGCTGATCATTGCCGCCACCTTTACCCGGCTCAGGCCGGTTGTGAAATACGACTGCAGGGAGTCCATAGCATCACGGTCTAGATAGCGACCTGTGGTGTCGTAGTTGCTAATTAAACTTGTGACCGTATCTCGCATTAAATTCTCCCAACGTTTGGCATCTAGATAAACGTCCTAAGACTAGGTCGTTAACGCTGTGCCGCAAAGCTGCATGGCTTCCAAGGACGCAACGCCTGAGAAGACGTGAGGCCAGCCCAGTTAATGGGTGAAAGGTACAAACAGCAAGGGTTCCAGCTTTCCTATTCGTAACTTTAGTTTACCACGAGAGCTAAAAACCACCTGGCGAGAGACCAAAAGATGAGGGCGATCGCAGAAAAAGTTTACAATTCGAGTCTTTTTGAAACGTCATAACCCAGCCTTTCATTAGCAGCGGCTTTAGAAAGAAAGCTGAACTTGTTCAGATGCTTTTCTGACGCTTTATTGCCGGAAATGTATCCGTATGAGGAAGTTCAAGAAAACTTGTTGTGCATTCCGTATACGTGTATACAAAACCTACCCATCGCTATTCATAGGATCATGAACGACCTTGAATGGCCCCTGCTAAACACTTAGGTAAGACGATATGACTGGAAACGAGTCGCGAACACAAGCAATTTACGAGATTACTAACAGAGAAGCTATTGAGCAAAAGATTCCTGAAAAGCTAGAAAATATCTGGGCATCTAATGTCTTTGACCTGAGCAAGATGCAGTCCAGTCTTCCTAAGGACACCTTTAAATCTCTTAAAAAGACGATCAAAACCGGCGACAAGCTCGATCCGTCTGTTGCTGATGCTGTTGCAGGTGCCATGCGCGACTGGGCTATCTCCAAAGGCGCGATGTACTTTTCTCACGTGTTCTACCCGCTGACGGGCCTCACCGCTGAGAAGCACGATGCGTTTATTTCTCCCCAGGGCGACGGCGGGGTGATTTCAGAATTCTCTGGCAAGCTGCTGATTCAGGGTGAGCCCGATGGCTCCTCCTTCCCCAATGGCGGCATCCGCGACACCTTCGAAGCAAGGGGCTACACCGGTTGGGACGTCACTAGCCCTGCCTACATTCTAGAAACTGACCAGGGTGCGACGCTCTGCATTCCCACTGTCTTTATCTCTTGGACGGGTGAAGCGCTCGACAAAAAGACGCCGCTGCTACGCTCCAACTCAGCAGTAGATAAGGCCGCGCAGCGGGTGCTGTCACTGCTAGGCAACTCCGACATTGCAACGGTCAGCTCTAGCTGTGGCCCTGAGCAAGAGTACTTCCTGATCGATCTAAACTTTGCGAACAACCGCCCCGACCTGCTGCTAGCGGGCCGCAGCCTGTTTGGCCGCCCCCCGGCCAAAGGTCAACAGTTCGACGACCACTACTTTGGTGCCATTCCAGCGCGCGTGCAGGCCTTTATGCACGATGTAGAAACCAAGCTCTACAAGCTGGGCATTCCCGCAAAGACGCGTCACAACGAAGTGGCACCTGGCCAGTTCGAAATCTCTCCAGTTTATGAATCGGCAAACGTGGCCAGCGACCACCAGCAGCTGATGATGACCACTCTGCGAGACACCGCAAAGCATCACGGTTTCTTGTGTCTGCTGCACGAAAAGCCCTTTGCCGGTATCAATGGCTCAGGTAAGCACGTCAACTGGTCAATTGGTAACTCCACCCAAGGCAACTTGCTCGATCCAGGTGATACGCCAGAAACCAACATGCAGTTCTTGACATTCTGCGGCGCGGTCATTCGCGGTGTGCATCTGTATGGCCCACTGATGCGAGCAGCGATCGCAACGGCTAGCAACGACCACCGTCTCGGGGCCAACGAAGCCCCTCCGGCAATCATGTCTGTGTACCTCGGAACGCAGCTAGAGGAGATCTTCAACCAGATTCAGAGCGGTAACCTGCAGGGCTCTAGCCACCGCGGGCAAATGCACCTCGGGGTCGACACCCTGCCACCGCTTTCAAAAGATCCGGGCGATCGCAACCGAACGTCTCCTTTTGCCTTCACGGGCAACCGATTTGAGTTCCGCGCGGTCGGCTCTAGCCAGTCGATTGCCGGGCCGCTCATTGTGCTGAACACGCTCATGGCCGACTCCCTCGGCTGGATCGCTGACCAGCTAGAGGGCAAGCTCTCCGGCGGCGGCGATGTGGGCAATGCGGTACAAGCAGTGCTCAAAGACATCATGGACAAGCACGGCGCAGCGGTCTTTGGTGGCAACGGCTACTCTGAAGACTGGCACAAAGAAGCTGTAGAACAGCGTGGTCTGATGAACATCCCAACCACGGCTGACGCCCTCTCTTACGTCAAGAGCAGCGAAGAGATCAAGAACCTCTTTGACCGCACGGGTGTGCTGTCGAATACGGAGCTTGACAGTCGATTTGAGGTGTACTCAGAGCAGTACATCATGTCTATTGAGGTAGAAGCCAAGCTGGTGGCAGACATGGCCAAAACCATGATTTACCCAGCGGTGATGCGTCACTTGAGTGAAAGTGCAGGCGCGATCGCCAACCTCAGCGACATTGGCGTCACCGTAGACAAAGCACCGATTGAAAAAGTAGCAGGCCTTGCCAAAACTTTACTCGACGGCGCTAACTCCCTCGAATCCGCGATTGAAAAGGAAGACTTCGGCTCTGTAGAAGACCACATGCAGTACTTCGCAGGCACTATCCGCGACATGATGGACACCGTCCGTGATGCAGCCGACGCCCTCGAAGGCGAAGTCGCCGACGACCTCTGGCCACTGCCTACCTATGAAGAGATGCTCTTCATTAAGTAGTTCAAGGTGCAGCCGCCCTTTTCGACTACGAGCAGATCAATTCTGAGAAAGGCAACGTGGGTACTTCTCCACTAGGTCTCTAGACCAATCTTCACTCAGAAATCTGCTCAACCATCGCTCAACCACTGTTCACCTGTAAAAAGCCGCTGAATTCAGCGGCTTTTTATGCGTTTAAGAAATAATCACCTCGAAAGACAGAGGCATTTCCCAACATCTTCCGTAACATTCTTTTACAATGAGGACAAAAGCAATACAGCTCAGCCATTTAGTTCTATGCCAGATACACTCACAAAAATCGCCTACCAAACGTTTCAACAGGGCAAACAATACTTTGGCTTTGCTCACAAAACACTCAGTACCCAATTTTTGAATACGCTGTCGGGCAAGAAGCGCGAAGAACCCAATCCGCTCGACCCCAAAATGCTACAGCTGATTCAAGGCCGGATTGAAACACTCCTCGACACAGACTGGCAAGATGCCGAAGACGGCGTATATCCCAAGCAGGCACTGTTTGAAAACCGCTGGGACGACTTCTTCCGCTACTACCCAGAACTGTGGGCAGACCTCCCCAAAATCTGGGATCGCGCCACCCAAAAGCGCCACCAAGACTTTAGCGAGGGTATCGACACCACAGGCTACCCCAGCTACTACGTTCAAAACTTCCATCACCAGACCGACGGCTACTTCAGCGATATCTCTGCCAACATGTACGACCTCCAGGTAGAGGTCCTCTTCAATGGCACAGCCGCACCGATGCGCCGCCGAATTTTAGCACCGCTCAAGCAGCACCTCACCGCCCTAGAAGCCACCCAAACCGAGGCATCCCCACAACCTCTCAAGGTTTTGGATATTGCCTGCGGCACCGGCAACAGCCTTACACTGATCAACCAGGCCATTCCTCAAGCCGCACTCTATGGCATCGATCTCTCACCGGCCTACATACGCAAGGCGACAGAGAACTTGGCCAATATCAAAGGCAATATTCCTGCTCAGCTGATCCAAGCAAACGGTGAATCTCTGCCGTTTAAGGATGAATTTTTTGAAGCGACCACCAGCACGTTTCTCTTCCATGAGCTGCCTGCAGAGGCTCGCCAAAACGTGATCAACGAAGCCTACCGCGTCACCAAGCCGGGCGGCATTTTTGTCATTTGCGACTCCATTCAGGCAATAGACTCCCCCGAGTTTGCGCCGCTGATGGAAAACTTCCCTGCCATGTTCCACGAGCCTTACTACCGCCACTATGTCTCAGATGATTTGGTGGCGCGCTTGGAGCAGGCTGGCTTCGAAGTGACAGACACGTTCAATCACTTTATGAGTAAGTACTGGGTCGCTATCAAACCCACTGCTACCGGTGCTGACACCGCAGACGCTGACACCGCTGTTGCTGCGGCATAGCTTCCTCTAACGTCCCAGACGCACTAGCAGGGTGAGCCTGCTAGCTGAGCAAAGAGCTGACGAACCCGGGAGAGATCTTTCTCTCCCGGCGCCCGTTCAACGCCGCTGGATAGGTCAATACCGTCTGGAGAAAGCATCGAGAGCGCCCTCTGTATATTGTCTGGGTTTAGCCCACCGGCTAAATACCACGGGCAGCGAGGTGAAAAACGCTGAAGGGTCTGCCAGTCTAGCGTTTTGCCCGTTCCCCCTAGCTGCTTAGGATGATAGGCATCAAGCAGCAGCATATCGACACACGGCTCGTACCGCTCAGCTAGCTTGAGGTCTGCTGCGGTGCGAATACGCAGGGCCTTTACGAGCTGAAGCGCAGATAAACCCGCTTCGCTCAGGGCTGCTCTCAGCTGCTTACAAAAAGCAGGCGTTTCGTCGCCGTGTAGCTGAATCACGGTAAGGCCTGCGGTCTGAGCGATCGCAACAATCCGATCAACCGCTTCGTTCGCAAATACGCCAAAGTGCCTAACCGCTGGGTAGCATGCTGATACGGCTGCAGTGATCGGCGCAATATCAGCTGGGGAAACATAGCGCGGCGACTTGGGGACGCAGATGTAGCCCAGGGCGCTCGCACCGAGTTCAGCGATCGCACAGCCCTGCTCAACCGTTGTAATGCCGCAAATTTTTACCTGTAGTTTCGCATCCGCCATAGCCGGTTATCCGCAACCTCCTGCATAGGTAGCCAGCACATCATATTCAGTAGAATAGAGTCAAGCAGCTGGTATCAGCTGTAGGAGAGCGTCCTCAGACATTCATTCTTTCTTTCTCCGACATTCTATAGATCTCGGCTTCTGAGATATCTAGCAGCGAAGGTAGCGATATGCAAACTGGTTGGCGAGTGGGCACCCTTTTCAACATCCCGCTTTTTATCGATAATTCTTGGTTCTTTATTGTCCTACTGATTACCTTCTTGAGGGGCAGCGACCCCAGTCGGATTGAGATGGTTGGGCCAGTGGGAGCATGGGCAACCGGTTTTTTATACGCACTCCTGCTGTTTTCCTCTGTACTCTTGCACGAATTAGGCCACAGCCTAGTCGCTAAAGCGCAGGGGATTAAAGTGAACTCCATCAAGCTGTTTTTGTTTGGTGGGATTGCCTCTATCGAGCGAGAATCGAAGACGCCCGGAGAAGCTTTTCAGGTAGCGATCGCAGGTCCTGCAGTCAGCATTGCACTGTTTGTGCTTTTCACCTTACTCGGCAGGCTAGACGGTTTACCACAAATTGCCAACATCATCATTGGCGAGGTCGCCGTCGTCAACCTTATTCTTGCCCTGTTTAACCTCATTCCTGGGCTCCCGTTAGACGGTGGTCAAATCTTCAAAGCTGCCGTGTGGAAAGCTACAAAAAGCCGTACTACGGGCGTTCGGTGGGCAGCCAAAGCCGGACAGTTTGTCGGTTGGGGTGGCATTAGCCTAGGCCTTATTAGCTTTTTCGCTTCCGGCAGCTTCTTTGGACTGTGGCCAGCACTCATCGGCCTGTTTATCTTGCGAAATGCCGGTGCTTACAACCGGATGAACACCTTGCAAGAAGGCCTCACAAAGCTCAAAACGTCCGACGCTGCCATCCGCGACTTCCGCGTCCTAGACGCCAATATGTCTCTGCGTCAGTTCGCTGACGAATACCTGCTCGAAGACAAAAAGTCCTCTCCGGTATACTTTGCCTCCTCTGATGGTCGCTACCGTGGCATGGTCACGATTGAAGACCTGCGACAGGTCGAGCGCAGTGAGTGGGAACACCGCACCCTCCACAGCATCGCTCGGCCCCTGCTAGAAATTCCTCACATCAGCGAGACCAAGCCCCTTACAGATGCCATCCGCCTGCTAGAAGAAAAGCAGCTCGCACGCCTAACGGTCCTAACTCCAGCCGATGCCGTGGCAGGCACGCTCGACCGGGGCGACATCGTCCGAGCCCTGGCCAAGCAGCTAAACTTTCCAATCACCGAAGCAATCATCCAAAAAATTAAGCAGGAAGGTGCCTACCCCGCCGGACTGCAGCTGGGTGCTATCGTTCAGGCCATTGAAAAAGCCTAGGTCTCTGCGATCGCTTGCTTCCTTTCGGCAGGCGTCAGTGGCTTCAGGTCGAAATCTACATTGAACGTACTGCGGGCAGCCGTTACTAAAGCGTTGATAATGTCCGCTGTGTTATGGGTTGCCAGTGGGCGATCGCTACTATCAGAGGCATCAGAGGAAAAGGATGCCTCACCAAACACGGCTTCGAAAAGGTCCATATCTGTCTGCAGCCGCATAGAGCCGTGCTGCAGAACGCAGCCTTCGCGATACACCTGCGCGCTACCAATCAGCTTGTAGCCATCTGCCATCACCAAGTCAGCAGAGGTCGCCGAGCCAAAGCAGTTGGGATTTTTTATATAGCTACGTCCAGCGCTGCCTAGGCTAAGGTCTATGCCCAATTGTCTCCAACCGTCGATAAGGAACTGACACAGCTGGCGGTACACCGATCTGCGCGAACCCTGCAGACCAGAGGTGACTAGGGCATAGGTCAAATCACCCTGATGCAAAACGGCGCGGCCACCCGTGGGTCTGCGCACGATGTCAACCGGCTGATCGTTGTAGTGCAGGGTCTTCCAGTGGGGTGGAAACTGGTGCTGATGGTAGCCCAGAGAAATGGTGGGCGATCGCCACTCATAAAATCGCAAACTCGACGGTTGCAATCCTTGCGCATGCTGCGCCAATAGCCAGCGATCAATCGCCATCTGCTCGGCGCCCGTCGCTACTATCAAGGGAATCAGCCGCCATTTGCTAACCGTCATTGCTGATATCTCGGGGCGGTGTCGCTGACGGGCGAAAGCGACCTGCCAGCGCAACTATCATCCAGGCAAACAGCGGAATTTCTAAAAAGCTGATGCCCATGGAGAAATAGGTAAACTGCTCTATCGACAGGAGACGCGTCAAAAACATTGGCGTCGTCGATTGCACAATTACATACAGAGCGTAAACCAGTACAGCCAAACGATGTGTCTTCGCATATGCCCAAATCAGCACGCACACCTTGACGAGCAGCAGCACTAACCCCGTCAAAGCAATCCAGAAAAACGTGCTAGTAATCGCAAAATCGGGAAGTTGTGCAAACAGCATCTCTCAGCCACACTACTCAGCAAATAGTCCCATCCGAAAGCTTAAGCCAGTGACAAAGCCAGTGACAAAGCCAGTGACAAAGCCAATAACTAAGCTAGAGACTAGGCCGATGGATAATTTTTTAGTAGCTCATCGTCATTTTCATCTGCGATAGAGGCCACAATCGTCATTAGGCGAGAAATTTCGCTGGGATTGATGTCTTTTAGGGTGCGGCTAGCAAACACTACGACGCTTTGGTCCAACAGTCCAAAGCAGGCTTCAAACGTATTGCCACAGTTCATTTCTAGTAGCTTCCGCATCATCTCAGCTTCGTTTTGCACAGGCAGCGTATGCACCGGAGACCACGTGGTGAGCGTATCGTCGTCGGTTTCACCCGAAAGCTGCACAAAGACATCGACAGAACCGTACTTAAACTTCCACAGATAACCGCTCTCAGAGTGATTGACCATAGCAGAATCGTCCTGCTCCAAGCTGGAGATGACAGTCTCAATCACCTCGACGTGGGTAGCGGTGATCGCCTCATCGTCATCATCATCTTGAAACATTGAGAGGGTTTCAACGGTCGATGTGTCGGTCGCCATAGCAAAAATCTTAAGGGGAGAAAAGTGAACACCCCAACTCTATCGCTGGTATCGACAAAAGAAAAGTGATGCTCTATGCCAACGTCTACCGCTAGTTAATAATTGGCAAATCCTGGCTGATGGCGAATCAAGCTCAAAAACTCCTCTCGGGTTTTGGCATCTTCTTGAAATACGCCTACCATTGCGCTGGTTACTGTCCACGATCCTGGCTTCTGTACGCCGCGCATGGCCATGCACATATGGCTGGCCTCCATCACGACGGCCACGCCTAGCGGATCGAGAATTTCTTGGACAGCCTCAGCGACCTGCCGGTTTAGCCTTTCTTGCACCTGCAGGCGCCGGGCATACATTTCTACAATGCGGGCTAGCTTGCTGAGCCCCACCACCCGCTGATTGGGAATGTATGCCACGTGGGCACGCCCCATGAAGGGGAGCATGTGGTGCTCGCACAGGCTAAAAAAGTTGATATCTCGCACGAGTACCATTTCGTTATGCCCTTCATCAAAGATGGCGTCGTTCACAATGGTTTCTAACGTCTGAGAATAGCCTTTTGTGAGAAATCGCATCGCTTCGGCAACGCGGTGGGGCGTTTTCAGCAGGCCTTCTCGCTCAGGATCTTCGCCGACAGAAAGCAAGATGGTTTTGACAGCTTCCATCATTGGGCCATTGTCTTGATCTGGGCTGATTTTAGAAGGCTGGCGAGGGAGGCCGTGTTTGGTCTGCCGGTCTGGCCTGACTTGCCGATTGGTGAGCTTGTCGCTGCTGCCATTGCTGGCACCATTCAGCACGGCCTCCGTAAAGTCGCGGCTACCCTCACCTAACATTCCATCTGAAATAGTCATAAATAAATCTCTAATTCAACGCTAAATCCAACAAACCAAAAAGATGTTTCAACTCTGCTCACCCGTTATCTAGCCTCGCAGCCGTCGAGCAGCCGCTAACCCTACAGCGCCCCCTGCGCTGGGGTCAGCGTCAGCTGGGAGATGACCGCATCTGGCGGGAGCGTAGCCATGTGCAAAATGGTCTGGGCAACGGTTTCAGCGCGCAGCATGGCAGTGCGGTCAAAGGTGGAGTGAACTGTGCTGCTCTCCCAGATCGGGGTATCGACAGCGCCGGGTGATAGGGTAGCCACCCGAATGCCATAGGTAGATTCTTCGGCAGCGATCGCACCCGACAGCGCCGTCAAAGCCGCCTTACTCACCCCGTAAGCTCCCCACTCTGGAAACGACTGCTGGGCAGCAATCGAAGCAATATTGACAATCAACCCACCAGAGCGCGGCCCCGCATTGCCCTGACCGGGATTACGCATCTGGGGCAACACAGCCTGCACCACCTGCAGCACACTGGTCACATTCAGTGCCATCAGTTGCTGCCAATCGGCCAAGGGCATTTCGCTCAGAGTGCCGGTGTAGCCCATGCCCGCGTTATTCACCAAGACATCTACTGGACCAAAGGCTGCGATCGCCTGACTCACCTTTTCCTTCACTGTCTCAATTTTAGACAAATCGATTACAAAAGCCCGGGCAACGATCCCCAAGGCAGTTAGCTCAGTGGCCAACTCGGTGAGCGGCGCCTCAGACCTAGCGACCAAGGCCACATCAAAACCCGCCTGAGCAAACGCGCGCGCAGTCGCCTTACCAATGCCTGAGCTAGCCCCAGTAATCAGCGCCCGCCGCGACGAAAACGCGACTGGTCCATCTTTTGAACTTTTTGACTCGCTATTCATCCCGAGACTGTTCACCCCGAGAAGACTCCAATCTGCCGAAACTTGTCGTAGCGATGATTCCGGCGCTGTTCTGCGTTCATTTCGAGCAGCTGATTGAGATTTTGAGCAAGGGCCTGCTGCAGCGTATCTGCCGCCTCAATCGGAGCCGCATGGGCACCCCCAATCGGCTCTGGCAGCAGCTGATCCAAAATACCAAGATTCTTCAGATCCCACGCGGTCACCTTCAGCGCTTCTGCAGCCTGCGCCGAACGAGAAGCATCTTTCCACAGGATAGAAGCGCAGGCTTCCGGGCTAGCAACGTAGTACACCGAATGCTCAAACATCATCAGGCGATCGCCCACACCAATGCCCAGCGCACCGCCCGATCCCCCTTCGCCAATCACCGTGCAAATAATGGGCACATCCAGGCGAAACATTTCTCTCAAGTTGTAGGCGATCGCCTCTCCCTGGCCCATCTCCTCTGCTTCGAAACCGGGCCAGGCCCCCGGCGTATCAATAAAGGTAAATATCGGCATGTCAAAACGATTGGCATGCTCCATCAGTCGCATGGCCTTCCGGTAGCCACCCGGCACAGGCATGCCGAAGTTACGCGCCACATTGTCTTTGGTATCTCGTCCCTTTTGGTGACCTAGCATCATCACCGGTCGTCCCTGAAAACGAGCAATCCCTCCCACCAAGGCCAAATCGTCCTTCCCTGAGCGGCGATCGCCGTGTAGCTCAAGCCACTCATCGCTAATCGACTGAATGTAGTCCAGGGTGCTGGGTCGGCGGGGATGGCGAGCTACTTGAATGCGCTGAGAGGGCGATAGGCTGGTAAAAATTTCTTGTCGTAGCTGCTGCGCCCGCGACTCTAGCTGATGAATCTGATCAGAAACATCAACGTCATTGTCTTCAGCCAATTCACGAATTTGAGTGATGCGAGACTCCAATTCAGCGAGCGGCTTCTCAAAGTCGAGCAAGATTGGCCTACGTTCAGTCGTTGCCATGGAGGGAACAAAAATCGCGGAACAGTTTAACCAGCGTACCGCACTTAAGGGATCTAATGCTTTAGCCGGGGATCATTCCCGGCGCAAATACCCACGCCGATCGCAGAGGGCTACACCGCAGGTGAGGGATCGTGGATCGAGAGATTTCAGCTCAAGTCGAGCCGGGCTGACATAGCTCGGCTCCAACAATCTATGACCGAGCTATGTCAGTAGCGGCCTAAACCCGTGTCGACGGGAGGCCTCCCCAATTAGGTCCATCTTCTCCAAGGTGATCTGGTTTCGTCCCCAAGAGAAGTTCGTGTGCAGCTTTTCAAATTCCAGCAGCATCGACTCAGCAAAGCAGGCAAACAGCTGCCGCCCAGGCACATCCATGTTCACAATGTTCATAATGCGCCAGTCGATATCTAGGGTGTGCTCCACAATGCCGCCTTTTAGCACCGTAATGCCAGGGTGAGCAAAGGTCACATCTATATTTTTGGGATATCCACCGTCTACCATCAGGCAGGGCTGCTTTAGGCTCTCAAGCTCTACTTCCACGCCCTTGGGCATGCTGGCCACCCACACGACAACGTCGGCTTGAGGCAGCGCTTCATCCAAGGTCTGAATCCGCCCGAAGTTTAGCTCCGACTTGAGGTTATTCAATCTTTCCTGATTCCGGGCGACCAATAGCAGATCCTTTATGCCGGTACGTGCCGTCAGCCAGCGGCATACTGCACTGCCAATGTCTCCAGTCGCTCCACAGACTGCGACCGTGGCCCGCGCCAGCTCAATTCCTAGCTTGGGCGCGGCCTCTTCTACCTGCTTGCAAATCACGTAGGCAGTGTGCGTGTTGCCCGTCGTAAACTTTCTAAAATCCAAGTCCAGGTTGCGTACGCGCTTGATCTGCTCTAGCTTGAAGTTCTCAAAAATGATTGAGGAAAAGCCGCCGAGTGCAGTGATATCTACCCCATTTTTTTGAGCGTGGGCCATTGCGTTGAGGACTTTGCGCGTGGCTGCTTTGATGCGCTTAGCTGCAAGCATCTCAGGTAAGAAAAAAGACTCCACATAGCGACCTTCTATCGTTTGACCGGTCGCACTAGTGACCTTGATATCGTCAATCGTCCGGGGTGGTGCGCTGCACCAAAAATCTAAGCCTTGCTCTGAGAATTCTTCAAAGCCCATATCTGCGCAAGCTTTACGAGCGTGCTGCAGACTTGTCAAATGACCAATTAAACCAAACATGCGGGATTACTGGCGCGAATACGCGCTGAAAAGAACTGAACACAACTGACTCCAACCCCATCAATCAGGCGGGCATTTGGCCTGCGATCGCTCAAATCAGGATCGCCCAAATCAATCTGAAGCAGTAGTCATACCAGAGCAAAGCGAAGACACTTCGCCACAACACACCCACTGCGACTCCAACCCCAACAGGACGGAGTCGCAGTCAATCAACACCTATACACTCGCCAGACCTTGTGCAGACAGCTTCATGACCTCACGGCTGGTAAAGCCAATATTGGCAAGCGCTTCACCGTAGGTGATCATAAAGTCCTCTACGAGGGCGTCTTTTTCCATGCCGAGCACAGCAGCGTCGTTTTCGACCTGGTTCAGCATTTTCCAAATCAGCGGCAGGTTTGCCCGATTGGCTTCTTCTAGCTCAGCCTTGGAAGCTTCGAAGTTGGCCTTCAGCCATTCTTCACCAAAGTTCAGGTGCATATACTCGTCTTTGACGACGCCTTCTGTAATCTTGCGGGCGAAGTCATCGGCCACAGGAATGTAGATGTTGTAAGCAGAGATGGCAAACGTCTCAATGATCAACGATTGAATCAGCAGGCAGGTGACAATTTTTCCTTCTGCCAAAGCAGTCTGGAAGTTCGCGTGCAGCTGTGCAAAAAATTCTTTCGCGAAGGGCATATCAGGGGTGACGCTTAGGTTCTTACCACAGGCTTGAAAACCCTTCATATGACGATTTTCCATACGAGCTAGCTTAATTAACTCGTCTTCATACCCAGTCAGATGCGCTGCTAACTGTTTATAGTTATCATTGGCTTCCATCTCACCTTCAATGACGATCGCATTGATGCGACTGTAAGCGTCTTTGTAGGTCTCACTCTGGAAGTCCATCACTGGGCTGGCTTCAAGGGTTGGCATGACTGTACTGTCCTTGGTTACATAAAACTGGTGTCATTAAAAGAGAGCCTCAGTAAATGTCACTTGACAATCACTCAAGGCTTCTTAATAGTTCTTACCAATTTGTCTTTCTTATAGCCTATCAGAACACCCTGAGAAAGGTGCAGCTTGGTGTATAAATCAGTCTAAGGACAATCAATCGGCACAGCTTATCAGCCGATCCTCATACCCCCATATTGTTAGAAACAGTCTGCGTCACAAGGCCAGAGAAATGGGCCAGAGAAATGGGCCAGAGAAATGGGCCAGAGAAATGGGCCAGAGACATGGGCCAGAGCAACAGACTCTAAAACCTGTCGTCAGTAGGCGCAGCAACACTATCATCAGGCAGCATCTGCAGCCTGATCCGCCTTGCTGAGGCGCTATTGATTTCACCCAGCTGCACTTCGATCAGCTCACGACACAGCGGCGCTAGGGCTCCCAACAGCGCCCTCAGATGGGGGGTACTTTCACCACTATCTACATACACCCGGTCTGAAAGCTTATTCATTCGTTTCCAAGCGGTGTAGAGCTTGGTTGCGGCCTGCTCTAGCTGCGTAGCCTGATTGACCAGGTCTGCGGTGGAATTAAGGCAGCCGACCCGGAGCGCTTCATCTAGGGCGAGTTCGAGGTTCACCTGCTCGGGGTCTAGGGTTTGCACCTGACCAGCGGCTTCTATGTAGCGGGAGAGATACTTGGCTTCGGCAGTCACCTGCTTAAGGGTATCTACGTCTGGGTTTTCGTCGACCTCATTTTTGAGGGTCTGCTGATGGCTCGGGGGCAGCTTTTCCATTTCCCGCACCATGGGCGTGAGGTAGCGGGTAGGAATGGTGTTGTTAGAAACTTTTTCGCGGACCGACTCTGGCACTAGATCAGAAGTCATTGCGGTCCACTCGTCTGTCAGGTTTCTAACTTCTTTTCGGGTGATCTGGTCGCCCCGGCGAGCGGCCTCGCTGACGATTTGCTGCACCTCTGGGGAGGCCTGCGCAGTTTCCAAAAAGGCACGCTTACTAAAGCGATTGACGTCTTGGGTTTCGATCAGGCCATTTTCGAGCATCTGGTCAGCACTGTTGGCCAAGTCGATGAGTACGTAGGCCTGACTCTTGCTGACGTCGCGGTCTTTTAGCCAGTTCAAAAAACCGACGCCGCCCGTGCCGTTTTTACCGTTGCTGTCACCTGCCTGATCGGATTTGTCTGCTTTGTCGGCCTTAGATTTGCCAGCGTTTTTCTCGCGATCGCGCACCGCTCTCAAAATGCGACCCCGCCATATATCCGTCTGCAGATCAAAGCGATCGCACACCTGCCAGGCCACTTCTACCCGCTGATGAAATTCATAGTCCGACAGGTCACTATCGGCATCCGGAACAGCGATCGCCAGGTCTACTGACTGGTCTGAGTCAGAAATATCAACGGTAAACTGCTCAGAAGTCATCTAAAGCGGGCGCGCAGCGCGAGTTGAGTAAGCCGAATCATTATGCCATGAAGCCTGTGCGACACCGCCCCGCACAGCCGTCTCTGATGGCCGTCTCTGATAGCCGTCTCTGTAAGCGGGTCATTCGTAAGCAGGCTATTTTTGAGCAGGGCACTTGCTAACGCGCACCTAGCAACTTTGCAACGACCCACAGCGAAGCCGCAGCCATCCCCAAAACCAGCAGCAGCAAGCCGACAATCACACCAATCGCCAGTAGCCGATCCGCCGCTTTACTCGGCACCGGATCGGCTAAATGCTTCTCTAGCAGCGCCACGTTCTGACTGTTCGCCTTCCAGCCCACATCAAATAGATCGCCCAGCACCGGCACCGTACCGCTGAGCACATCCAGCAAAATATTTAGCCCCATTCGCCCAAGCGTCGCCGCAGGCAGACCCATCCGAGCCGCTTCGAACACAATATATACAGAGAGCAATCCCGTCACCACGTCGCCGCCCCCAGGCAAAAGGCCCAAAATCGGGTCTAGCCCTACCCGTACACCGACGCCCGGCACCGGAATAGCATTGTCGAGCAGGTGGCTCATCTGCCGTAGGCGCTTGAGCGAGGCAGGCGCGTTAGCCACTGAAGTTCGTGAAGACAAGCGGGACATAGGCAGTTCCAGATAGGCAGGTCGAGACAGTAGGGCGGCAGTACTCACACTAAATAGGGAAGGCATTGCCTGCATCTTGCCTAGGTTACAAACAAAGGGGTTATGTATAAAGTTCTTAAATAACAGTCAAGCGTGCGTTTGCTACGCTAGATCACTGATAAGCAACTTTTTTTGATGGTTCCCTTTTATTTCAATCCGCTATGGCAGACTCCACAACTCAAACCTGTCCGATCTGTAATGTGAAAATATTGGTCGGCGCAGCTGGCGGCGATCGCGTCATGTTCTCTACCGGACCCCAGGGAAGTCGGGCCAAGCTGTGGGCCAGAGTGTGTCAGTACAACAAAAAATCTGGGTGCATTAATGAACAAGGGAAAAATGAAAAGATTGGCGCTGATGACTATTACAAAGAGGCCCCGAAAACCGATCTATCTTCGGGAAGCAGTGTGTAGTTGCCTGTAGCTCTTCTTATCTGATGGCTATGTCGACAAGCCCACTCGACAGCTCAACCGGTAGCCCGATCAACGTCTGGTGCGAAGGTCCTACCCTGTACTTGCCGTTCCCTGTTTATTCACCACTCTTTACAGTCAGCCCCAAAAAACCGGGAACACTAGGGTACATCCCGTCATTGCCCGCTCAATGCACCCGAGGCCAGGGCTGTAGGTACTCTGCTCAGGTGCTAGGTTCGCAGGTATTGCCCCAAATTCAAAAAAATACTCTCAATCCTCCTAAAATTCTATGAAACCAACCAAATTTCTAGCGTTTGTAGCGCCTGCACTCTTGCTCAGTGCAGGGCTGAATGCAGGTAAGGCCTCTGCCCAGCTGTACAATCCACCCACCCTAGGCAGCGAAGAAATCAACGACAGCCTCAGCGTCTCCGATATTCCCACCGGCTTCGGCGGATTTGCCAAAGACTACGTGGTCAATCTCGAAGCAGGCGACCAAATCACCATCGATGCCATCTCTGACGACTTCGACACCCTCGTCACCCTCATGGACGCCAACGGCATCACCGTCAGTGAGAATGACGATGGTCCCGACGGCAGCACAAACTCACTGCTGTTTGCCCGCATTAGCGAATCTGGGAAGTACACCATCCGCGTTCGCTCCTATGCAGGCGAAGGCGCTGGCCCCTTCTCTATCAAGCTGGCTCGCTTGCGCCCTATCTAATTCGTGGCATAATCCACGGCAAGTTGTGCGATCGCAGCAAATTAGGTTGACAATAAAGCCATTGCAATGGTGCGTTATCTAAGCTTATTTGGGAGCTAGATGGCGCACTTTTCTCTTGAGCTTTTTCCTGATCTTTTTTCTAAGCTTTTCCCATAAGAATGCCTTGCTACCGTTCCGCTAATTTGTTACTTTAGTTAAGCGCAAAACGCAGTTATCTAAATTACATAAAGAGAGGAATGTCTCTGCCCATTTTTGGAAGAGTTTTTCTGTCGGATATCTATTAAGGAGATGTTTAGTCCCCGAGATGTTTGTTTATGCTTTAGAAGCTCATTTTGTTAGCCGGGATAGCTCAGCTGGTAGAGCAGTGGACTGAAAATCCTCGTGTCGGCGGTTCAAGTCCGCCTCCTGGCATTCATTAAGTTCACTCCTGTGAAAACAACAACTTGATGCACTTTGCCTACAACAGACCGAGCAAATTGCAGAGTAATTATTAATCGTGTCAACCATCCATACAGTTGACGCAACAAGAACAGTTTTTTAAGCCTTCTTAGGCTGAATCACCTAGAAAATTTCGACGAGATGTTGGACTCTATTGCTCTATTTTTCGTCAAGTAAGTTTTGTTCGCACAGGTGAAAGAAATACTTCACTCGCCCCAGCAAGCTAGGCATATCTCCAACACTGTACATCGGAGACTCGCTGACGCGTCCATCGACCGTCAGCCGATAAAATTTCCAGCCTTCGCCATTGGTAACCACGCCGTAGACAGTCAGCACTCCGCCGATGCTTTTATTCGTCCATTGGCAGGCACTCATCTCCACTAGGCACTGCGCCGCACCCTGGTCAAAATCATCTCTTTTAGCCTCAATCACACAAACAAAAGGGGCCTCCAAATAGGCACGTCTTTCAGAGATCAAATAATCTGCATTGCCACAGACGTCCTTGCCTTCTAGGTAGGCACCTTTCCAAACCTTGAGGTGAGAAGTTCCCTCTAACCCTTCTTCGCAGATTGCATCTATCAAAAGTGTCTTAGAGACTTCTAGCCTCTCTAGGTCAAACCGCTGCAATCTTTCTAGCCGCTGCCGAAAGAAGTCGCTAATTGGGACAGGCTCCCCTTCAATCACCCAGCGCTCTAATTCGGTAATGCCTAAATACTTCAAAGCTTCTTTAAACCGGAAACTAGAAAAGCTTCTCTTTCGCGCTTCTGTTGCTTGAGTCATTACACTGGCCTGGTTACAAGTTCCAGCAATAGGGTTACACGCCAATTTTAGGGCATATGTCTGTGAGCACGCAGCGATCGCACTGAGGATACTGCCCTTTGCAAATGTTCTTTCCAAATGGCATCAACAACTGATTTGTCTCAATCCAATACGGCGCTGGCAGCTTTTCCTCCAGGGCTTTTGTGGTCTTCTCAGGTGTTTTCGTCTGCACGTAGCCCCAGCGATTCATCACCCGGTGCACATGGACATCGACGCTGATGTAGGGCTGCTGGCAAGCAATGCCTAGGGCGAGGTGGGCGCACTTTGGGCCGACGCCTTTGAAGCTGAGCATAACGGCTTCATCGCAGGGAAGGGCACCGTCGTACTTTTGCACAATGGTTTGTGCGATCGCCAAAATCTGCGCCGCCTTCCGTTCCGCATACGTACTTTTAGCAATCAGCTGAGCTATCTCAGTTACCGACAGCTCACTCATCGCCTGCGCAGTATTTGCCCGTGCAAACAGCCGCCGCGACACGGGCAAGCTCACCTCATCGTACGTGCGAATCGACACCATACAAGAAATCAACTGCTCAAAAGGCGAGTTGTAGCCTTCCTCAGCTAGCTGAAACATCGCGGCCCGAGGGTAGGCCGTCATCACCTCCCGCAACCGGGCAAACGCAGCGTCAATATCAAAAGTAGCAGTATCCATTCCCACCAAAACGCCTAATAGAGGCCTGATAAAACCTGACCAGCGGCCGACTTCAGCACACCCAAATTAGAGCGAATAGAAGACCGCTAACATCCGTCTAGAGGGGTTGATTTTTCTGCCCATGGGGACGCATCGTATGCTACATTTTATAAGCTGAAGATGAGCAAGGGTCAGTGCCCGAGTGGTTAATGGGGGCGGACTGTAAATCCGCTAGCTATGCTTACGCTGGTTCGAATCCAGCCTGGCCCACCACCTTGCTAGCAGTGCCCATGTGGCTCAGTGGTAGAGCACACCCTTGGTAAGGGTGAGGTCACGAGTTCAATCCTCGTCATGGGCTTCAATGGCAACGACTCCACAGGCGAAAAGCATTGTCCTGTTGACAAGCCAAACAATATAGAAAATAAACACCCCTTGCATTTCACATATGCAAGGGGTGTTTACGTATTGCCGAGCTAGCTTTTTATCAACTTGCAATGGACGCGCCAAACGTCTTCCGTCATCTATTGACCCGGCCTATTCGACAACGCGCAGCTGACCAGCATTCAGAGCCTCGTATATTTTGTTGATCAAGGCTTCGTCAGCAGGGCTAATTTTGCCCCCAGCAAACACCGACATCAAAAAAGCCTGGTCCTTTCGGGTAATTCGACGCGTTGCAAATATTTTGGCTACTCTCTCTTCGACAGACGACATAGGCGCGTATAAAGAGTCGCTCAGAGAACGGCTACAACGGACTTACACCTATCAGCGTTCCCCAAACAGAAGGCCCAGACACGTAGACACTTTCATCAACTGCCCATAGAAAAACTTCCGGATCGCAGAAAAACGTTTCTACAGACAAAAGACGTAAAATAGAGACGGCAACCGCCCCCACTTCACGTCTTTTATCTGCATTAAATTATCTGCTTCGCCGTCTGTTCAGTGGCCTGCTCAAACGCCTGTAAACAGATCTACACAGCTGCTAGCTCAGGGCGCTTACTGTTACGAATGTTGCTGATTGCCTCGGCGTAGTCATTAGCCTTAAATACGGCAGACCCAGCCACAATTGCGTTGGCACCCGCATCCAGAACCTGCCACGTGTTGTGAGCCTTAAGACCGCCGTCAACTTCGATCCAAGGGTCAAGGCCGCGCTCATCACACATTGCTCTGAGCTTTTGAATCTTGGGGACCACACCAGGAATGAAGCTCTGACCACCAAAGCCAGGGTTCACGCTCATGATCAAAATCAGGTCGCACAGGTCTAGGCAGTACTCAATCATATCTAGGCTGGTGCCCGGGTTGAGAACGACGCCCGCTTGCTTGCCTAGCTCCTTAATCTGACCGAGGGTGCGATGCAGGTGGGGAGAGGCATTGTGCTCGCAGTGCACTGAAATAATGTCAGCCCCGGCCTTGGCAAAGTCTTCGACATACTTCTCAGGCTCGACGATCATCAGGTGCACGTCTAGGGGCTTTTCCGTGTGGGGGCGAACCGCGTCCACAATCATCGGGCCAATTGTAATATTGGGCACGAAGCGACCGTCCATTACATCGACGTGAATCCAGTCAGCACCAGCTTTATCAACCGCACGAATTTCTTCACCAAGACGGCTAAAGTCAGCCGACAAAATCGACGGTGAAATCACAACGGATTTATCAGATTGAGTCTTTGCCATTGGGGAGCAGCCTCTCTAGTGTGGATGTTTGCTATAGACAGAGATCTATAAAGGGTGTAGTCATTGTAACAAAATATTTCGCCCGTCATCCCTTCAATCCATCCAATTTGAGTTGACCGGTCAGTCATTCTGTGGGCTGTCTGAAGTATCACAGGGAGCTTACTCATTAGCGACGTCGCTTTCGACTACTCACTGGAACAGTTCGAATCTTATGGGTGAGTAGTCAAGAGGTACTGAAACAACCTATTACAAACCTATTACAACAGTAGATCTTGCTATACCTTCTCCCGGATGAATAAGCTAAAGTTGCTCTAGCGATACTTATATAAGTTACTAAACTAGGCTATGGCGAATTCTAAAAATCATTCTGGCCGCTCGATGGAACGTCGTGCCAAGCGGCTGAGTACATTAAAAATCAGCCGTAGCCTAAGCATCAGGCGCTGGGGTCTCAAGCTAGGCGCGATGCTGCCTTGGACTGGGGTCGCGATCGCTCTCGGCGTCCCTGCATTTGCACTCTCCTCCTCTGTCGATAGCGACGGTATTGATGCTCGCCGTCTTCACGAAGCCCCCTTCAACCTTACGGGCAAAAAAATCGCCATTGGCCAGGTAGAAATTGGCAGACCCAGTCAGTTTGGCATCGACAAGCTCGCTGTCGAAAATTCGCCGTTTCGGGTGGGTCGCATTTTTGAGATAGATGGTCCTGCGATCGCGGATGAATCAGTCGATGGTCATGCCTCCAACGTAGCCAGCGTCATGATCAGCAACGACAAGCAGCTCAAAGGCGTGGCCCCCGATGCCTTTCTTTACTCAGCCGCCATCGGCAGCCTCACAGAATTTACCGGCCAGCAAGAAGAATGTCTCGCCTCCCAGCACGTCGCCCTGCAAAATAGCGGCGACGTACGAGCCACAAACTTCAGCTTTGGCGAGCCCCTCAGCCGCGACGAACGACCCAACGCGACCCTCGATGGCAACGCCCTCCTCACCCAGTGCATAGACTGGTCTTCCCGCGTTCACAAGCTGCTATACGTGATTGCGGGCAACCAAGGCCGTGGCGGCATCCCCATCCCTACCGACAATTTCAATGGCATTAACGTCGCCTATTCTCGCCGCGTCAACGGTCGCTTCGTCCGTGTAGACAATGCCAACCTCACCAGCGAGCCCCCAGCCAGCGCCACCAGCGGCCCCAGCGTAGAATCCAACGTCGGCGCACGGCGCTCTATTAACCTGGTCGCCCCCGGCAGCGAGATCGAAATGTTCGACCCGAATGGTGAACGGATTACCAGTAGCGGCACCAGCTTCGCAGCGCCCCACGTCGTTGCCACCGTAGCCCTACTGCAAGAATTTGGCGATCGCCAGTTTCGCGAAGGCGCTAGCAATTGGAGCCTCGATGCTCGTGAACCTCTCGTAATGAAATCAGTCATCCTCAACGCCGCCGACAAGCTCGAAGATCCGGGAGATGGCTCTTTACTAGGCATGGCTCGCACCCTACTCGATGAAGGCGGAGACGACTGGACCCAATCTGATGCCTACAACGATCAGCGCGTTCCCCTGCACGCAGAACTTGGCACGGGCCACCTCAATGCCTTCCGCGCCTACGAGCAGCTAAAAGGCGGACAGTGGTCGCCCGGCGACGTTCCCACCATCGGCTGGAGCTACAGCACCCTCAGCGAAAATGGCAGCAGCGAAGACTACGTCTTTGAAAACGAACTCAAGGGAGATAGCTACATCAGCGCCACCCTTTCTTGGGAGCGCATCGTAGAGCTGAACTCAAGCGATGAATATTTTGATATCGGCGAGCGCTTCACTGGCAACCCATTGAGCAACCTAGATCTCTATCTCATGCCAGCCGATGCCGATGATATTAGCCAGAGCGTCTGGTCTTCTGTCAGCGAAGAAGACAGCCTAGAGCATATCTTCATTCCCATTCCTGAGACAGGCCGCTACAAGCTCAGAGTCGTTCAAAACAATGCGACGACCAGCGAGGCACAGCCCTATTCTCTAGCCTGGTGGGGGCAGTCAGCAGGGCAGCCAGCACTGTAGTGCCATCAGGTATCAGGACTAGACGAAACCGAGTTTTCAGAATGTTGTACTAAGAACAATGCAAGAACAACAAGATATACGCCTAACCAGTGATGGACTTTATCCAGTCGATGTCACTTTTTTCAAGCGCTGGTGGCGGTGGAGACTGGCTGTAGTCCAAAGTGAGGTCGTAAGCTGCTTCGTCGTAGATTGCAGCAAGAACAGATTGCAAATCTAGTGGAACTTCAGGGTCGGGGGATTGTAGAGGCACAGGAACAACCGGCAGTGCAGTCGGCAGCTCAATCGGCCAAATTTCAACCTGATTAGACTGAGCGCGGGTAAGGGCGATACAGTAAGGCACTTTCGGCAAGCGAGGCTGAGCAAAAGGGCGAGTGCCACGTCTTAGCAAATCAAGCTCAAGCAGATGGACATCGGCTTGATAGAGCCTTTGCCGCTTTTGGCGATAGGTTGTCAGACCCGGCTCGCATTTGTTGACAGGAGAGAGAATTTCGATGCTGGTAATGAGCTTGTTATTCGCTGTATCTCGAATTTCGACACTAGTCAGCCGAACTGTTACAGATTGAGTGACAGGAAGCGTCAAAGCTGGTGGCGTAATCGTAAGGGTACGGCCCTTGAGTGTTTGAGTAGAACGCTGGCCCTTTGACGTTTTTACAACCTCAACATCGGGATAGAGAATACCAATTTCACCTTCTGGAAAAGGATCTTCAGCTAGATACACTTCTAGGCGAGCTGCATATTTCGGACGCAGCAGTGGCGTAAGAAATTGCCTAATCTTGCTCGCCAAGGCACTGTGGACATCGGGCCACAGGTACCCTTCGAGATAAGGGTCCATACCAGGAAATGGAGAAGGCATTATCAGCAGCTCTAATTTCGAGAACAGACGCTAGGTTAACCTTATGAGCATAATCATCGCCTGGCTGTCTCATAGGTACCCACACAATTTTAGATACCCACACAATTTTACCGCTGTTTCTGTAGGTCCCAAGCTGGGTCACTGTTCTTCCAGACTTGCCATCCAACGAGGTGAGCCATACACACCTCGGCAAAGGCTATCGACGAGCAAATCAGCATCTAGCTCAGGCCAGTGAATACCCACACCAGCAGGAGACAACTCCATATTGGCGATTTGCTCATTACTAGCACCAGCAACACCCTGGAGTAGTGCTGCTGGAACACTAAACTGCTCTCCTCTGGTTGTCTGAATATGAAGCAAACCGGTGTCAGCAAAATAGCTTACTGATTGGGCATGATGCTCATTTTCCAAGCTCCAACGTCCCCTTGCCTTAGCCTGCTCTATCTCAGCAGTGGATATCTCAATACCGCTTATATCAATACCCTCTATGGTTTCAGGATTAGCCAAAGTATTCCTCCCATCTCGCCAGTATTTTAACTTGGTACTTTTGAGACAGCGGCTGAGGTTTGTGAAGTTCGCTTTGGCCATCACCAAATGGGATAGTCGTTATCAAGGCATAGCAAATGTCTATCACCGCACGGTCTTAGACCAGCCCGGATCCTAGCCTAAAACTATGGCTGCATACGACTTCAAAGAGGGCGAACGACGGGGATCGAACCCGCGAATGGTGGAATCACAATCCACTGCCTTAACCGCTTGGCGACGCTCGCCGTAATCGGCTCCTAGTATAGCACCGCTTTTTGATTAAACCCACCTGCTCAACTAACTTCTTGCACTTAATTACACCGTTAGGAGGGGGATAAAAGGAAAAAACTGCAGCGAAAATGATGTCAACGATTCGAAACAGCAAGCTTCCTAAATGCAGTCCTTGATACATCGCTATGTAAATTAATTCTTGAATAATTTATGCTAGATAGTCCGCTCCTGTCGAAATTGGATATCAATGGGAGTAGGTTGTTCAGTATTTACACAGAGGTCTCTTTTGAAACCTGTAGTCGCTTCAACTGCATATTTGTTGATTTCGCACGGTAGCCGGGACCCTCGGCCACAGGCGGCAATGGAACGGCTTGCCGAGCTAGTACGCGGTCATTTGGAAGAGGACTGCGCGCTGTTTCAGGTGACAGAAGCAGAGATGGGTGCGGCTGAAAGCATAGCGATCGCAGGTATCGATTCGCACCACTTTTACAGCCAGGCAGCCCCCCAAGCCGCCGGGAGCCGCACCTCTGTCATGGAAAAGCCATTTACAGGCAAGGCCTCTCATGTTCGGCCAACCATCACCGTTGGAACGGCCTGTCTGGAGCTGGCGGTACTGCCACTGAGCGAGCAGATTGTCGAATTTGCCGGTCCGCTGATTGAGCAAGGCATTCGGGAGCTGAAGCTGCTACCGGTATTTTTGATGTCGGGGGTGCATGTGATGGAAGATATTCCCCAAGAGATAGCGACCGCTCGGCAGCTGCTGGGAGACGCCATTGAGCTGACCTTGTGCCCGCACTTGGGTAGCCATCCGAATATTACTGAGGTCCTTTCACAGCGGCTGGCTTCTGTCCCTGCGGAGGGTTCCTTACTGGTCGCCCATGGCAGCCGACGCCCCAAAGGAAACCGGCTGATTAATGCCTTGGCCAAAGAGCTCAACACGGCCGTCGCCTACTGGGCTACGCCACCCGATATAGAAACGCAGGTAATCACGCTAATGCAGCAAGGCTGCCAGAAGCTGGCAATTTTGCCCTATTTTCTCTTCGCGGGGGGCATTACAGATGCCATTACCCATCGCACCGAGGAGCTGGCAGAACGCTTCCCAAAAATTCAGTTTCGGCTCTTGCCAACCCTAGGCGCGACGAAGGAAGTGGCCCATCTAGCCTACGAGCTGATCCACGCGTCGTAAGGCAGTAATAGAGCCTTACTCTCCCCACAGAGCCCACATAGCGACAGCTATTCGCTATAGGATAGGAGAACTCAAGAAGACCTATTTGCCGTATCACAGATAGCAAATCACACTGTGTGATTTTGCTTAGATAGTCTGGTACTTCGCACTGAGTCTTCTCACCCTTCAGCGGGTCAAAAAGTTGAAGGGTGACATTTCGCTGGCTTCGATCCTATGTCTTCTTTCGTTGAAAATGTTTCTTCTCAGGCTTCGCCGATGGGAAAGGTCTACCTAGTTGGGGCCGGACCAGGCGATCCGGGCCTAATGACCGTGAAGGGGAAAACGCTGATTGAATGCGCAGATGTAGTGGTGTTCGATGCGTTGGTCAGCGAGCCTATTTTAAGCTGGATCAATCCCAACGCCGAGCAAATTCATGCCGGTAAGCGACGGGGCAGACACTCAATGTCGCAAGCAGATATCACGCGGCTGCTGCTACAAAAGGCTCACGAGCATGCGGTCGTCGTGCGATTGAAAGGGGGCGACCCATTTGTATTTGGGCGGGGCGGCGAAGAGATGGCAGACCTAATGGCCGCTGGGGTGCCTGTGGAAGTGGTGCCGGGCATTACGGCGGGTATCGCGGCGCCTGCCTATGCGGGGATTCCGGTGACCCATCGAGGCTATAGCTCCTCGGTGACGTTTGTGACTGGCCACGAGTCTGCAGGGAAATATCGACCCAAGGTAAATTGGCAGGCGATCGCACAATCTTCAGAAACCATCGTGGTGTACATGGGCGTACACAATCTCCCCAACATCACCACCGCCCTCATGGCTGCGGGCCTATCCGCTGACACCCCGGTAGCCCTAGTTCGCTGGGGTACTCGCCCAGAACAAACAGAACTCTCGGGCAGCTTAGGCAAGATTGTAGAGCAAGTAAAAGAGACGGGCTTTGAGGCACCGGCGATCGCCATCATCGGCAAGGTAGTCGATCTTGCAGATCGCCTGTCGCCAGCGTCTCCCGTTTACAGCGAACACTGGCAGGTTACCCAGCCCGGCGCTTTAGCCTAGTGCGGTGATATCTTTTAGGATGAGGGCCGCAATTCAGGTATTCCATCATTTCTGAAACGTTCACAGGAGAATCTATTCACAAGACCGTAGCAATGGCTGCGCCTATCCGCCTAGATAGGTGGCTGGCCGAAAATATCGCTTCGCTTTCTCGCAACCGGGCGCAGCAGCTCATAGAGCAGGGCACCGTGCAGATCAACGGGGCAGTGTGCGATCGCAAAAAAGAGCTAGTGAATCCTGGCGATCGCATCCACATTGTCATTCCCACTGCAGCGCCCTACACCCTCCAGCCCGAAAACATTCCCCTCGACATCCTCTACGAAGACGACCAGCTTCTCATCATCAACAAACCGGCAGGCATGGTTGTCCATCCTGCCCCTGGGCACGAAACCGGCACGCTAGTGCATGCGCTGCTGAGTCATTGCGGCGAGCAGCTCACCGGAGTTGGCGGCGTCCAGCGACCCGGCATCGTCCACCGCCTAGACAAAAATACCACCGGCGCCATCGTCGTCGCCAAGACCGAAGGTGCGCTGCATCATCTGCAGCAGCAGATTCAAGCCAAAACAGCCAGACGCGAGTATTTAGGACTGGTCAATGGCGCGCCCAAAACCCTTCAGGGAACGGTCAATCAACCCATTGGCCGCCACCCCAAACATCGCAAGAAAATGTCCATCTTGCCAGTAGAGCAGGGCGGGCGGCACGCGATTACCCACTGGAAAACCGCTGAGCGACTGGGCAACTACACGCTGATGCATTTTCAGCTAGAGACCGGTCGCACCCACCAAATTAGAGTGCATAGCGCCCATCTTGGCTTGCCGATTGTGGGCGACCCAGACTATGGCTCTAGCCGGTCAGCCGGTGTCAAGCTCCCTGGGCAGGCCCTCCACGCCTTCCGCCTTACCCTTACCCACCCAGTGACAGAAGCCGTGATTTCGGCTGAAGCCCCCCTCCCTGCACATTGGCAAAAGCTGCTCGTTCGTCTGCGATCGCACCAGCCCTAACGATGGCCACACCGACAATACTTTTGAAAACACTGCTGAAAAAATGTAGCAATCCGAGCATTGACCTCATCCGCACAGCTATCTAACGTCATCGCATGGCTAGACGGGTCAAACCACGCAGTAGACAGTTCGGCAGTAATGCGGCGCTCCATGAGATCTAAAACAACTGGAGGCACTGTTTTATCGTCGTGACTGTGCACACCCAGTACCGGGCAAGCTATCTCGGATAGCCGCTGCCTGCTCTGGTGAGAGAGCTGCCACAGCGTACGCACCGCGTAGGAATGGTAAAACTGGTAGCTCGGCAGATAGAAAGGATCCTTTGTAGGGGCAGGTCGGGTAAAAGCAAACCGGCATATCGTCGGCGCTAGCAGTTCTGCTTGCCAGGGTAGCCGCAGCGCTGGCGCCGAGACTGCGCAGGCATCTACCAATCCCTCTGCCGCCAATATTAGCGCGATCGCACCCCCCATCGAGTGCCCGTGTAGCCCCACGACCTCATACCGCTGCCGTACCCGAGCAATTTCTTCACGCACCGCATCTAGCAACCCATCCGGCGTAATTTGACCAAATTTCTCTTTTTGCGTCTCTAGTGCTCGGTAACCATGGCCCGGTAGCAACGGTGCGATCGCGCTAACTCCTGCCTGCGCACAAGCCCTAGCCACCGGCATCACCTCATAGGGCATTCCCGTAAATCCGTGCACGCATACCACTGCAGCAGCAGACTCTTCTAAGCATTCATTTGCAGTGCCCTCTGCGCGGGTCCCTTCCGCACGCAGCCATTGAGGTCGCGCATCCTCCATCAAAAGAGATTTTTCACTGTCACTCAGCGAATCGAACCCAGAGAAATAGGGCGGACAATGGGACATAGCTTATCGCAGGCAATTACTGACCCAAATCATAGCCTTGGCGCAGGTCCAACAAAGTTGGTGAGGGGCAGCCCCTCGTTTGTCACAGACAAACCCACTAAAAACGAAGCAGATATTGCCTAAAACACATAAAAAAAGCCGGAGCAGTAAACCTACTCCGACCGATAACCTTTTGAGGAAAGAGAATAAACTGTTGAGCGCTACTGTTGAGCGGTCAGCTAGCTAGCTCTCAGAGCCAGGCTCTGGAGCAACCGGTACATTCAGCTTCCGGAAAGGAACTGTTGCACCAATGTTAATCGTTGCCGTGTTGACCTGTGGCGCAGACGCCGGGCGGGGGCTCACACTGCGTGCCATATCCAAATACAGCGCGGGGTTGCCAGCAGTCGCCTTTTTCTCCTGAGGCTTGAAGCGGCGAACTTCTTGCTGCCAGCTAATCTTGGGAAAGCCAAGAATGCCACGGTAGTATTCGTCGTAGCGCGGAGACTTGATATTGATAGGGCGCTGGCCAATCTCACGACCTGGAAGCACACGACGACGCTGATAAGGAACAATGTCGTAGCCGAAGTTTTCCATGTATTCGTCGCTGTCCAAGAGTTCGTCAATGAACCCGGCGACGCCCTTTGTGGCGATGCGAATAGACCAAGCGATTTTCTCTCGCTCGTTGTAGGGGTCGCGGCCTAGCGCGCGCTGAATGCACTGCTCTACAAAGCGATAGTTGCTGTTTTTGCTGTAGAAGCTGTTGAGGTAGGTCTCAGAGAGCAACAGACCGCGGATGAAGTCACGCACGGTGATTTGGCTGTTGCGTAGCTGAGACTCTAAGAACGGCTCCCGGTCAGCAGCAAACGCGTAGAAGAAAATCTGACGGTAAGCGGCGTCAATCAGCTCGGTCATCTCGCTGTACTCAAGTAGAGCCTCAGCGCTATAGATTCTGGGCTGGTCATCACCTTGGACGGTGTACCCAGCAACCCGAGAATTTTGGCTAGCGGGTTTGTAGTTCAACAACGGAAGAGCCACGCTTGAATCTCCAGACTTTTTGTAAACAGCTGCAAATAATATTCCTCAATAATAGGGGAGCTAGGGGCACTGTCTGGAGGAAGCTGAGAAAATCATTACACAGCTTAATATTTATCAGAAGCACGACAGTTCAAGGCTTTAACGGCTCAAAAATGACTTTAGCACTCACCCACTGAGAGACACACACTCGCTCAAAAGACAAGAAAAGACACACTCCGAAACAATGTCCTCAGACAGTCTTAGCCCGTTTACTCAACTTTCAAACGGCCAGTCGTCCGGTCGGTTGCAGTTGAAAAATAATCGCTTTGGTGCCGCTTCGTAGGGGGCAATTGGCACCGTAGATAGCCAGGACTGAAATGAGCGTTGACCCTGACCAACCTGTTGATTGAGGCTGGGCTTGCAGCTGCGGTGGTAATAGCCACAGAGGGGCTCCCACCGCTGAGGGTGCTGCCAGTCATCCATCGGTGATAGGCATGCTATGGGCTGCGATCGCGCTGACCAGCCTTCCTGCTGTCTCGCCACAATCCAATCCCACCACCCCTGCAGGGCAGCCGCCTCTAGGTATGGCATATCGCAAGCCAGTAGTAGGCACCAGTCTGTGCATACTTGCGACATGCCACAGGCAAATCCGCTCAGAGGACCTGCAGAAGATCTCTGGCGGGTTCCGGCCGTCAATCTGTTTTCTGGCTCATAGACGGGCAAAGGTTCTTTGACCCATTCCACGCTTACCGAAGAAATGTATTTTTCTGGCCAGGGCGTCACAATTTTGATGTCTGCGGTTAGCGATCGCGCCACCGTCACCGTCTGAGACAGCAAGGTCTGCCCACTCGGCAAGCGCATTAGGGCCTTGTCTTGTCCCATGCGAGTGCTACGCCCGCCCGCCAAGATCATGACAGACAAGGTTGGGCAGGTTATAGAGCACACGACGGACACCCTACGACGGCTTACGCTTTACCTTTGGCGCAGTCTTTGGCACAGTCCCCGCAGAAGACCCAGATGGCGAACTAGAAGAAGGACCTGAAGACGGGCCTGCAGACGGGCCAGAAGAACCAGTCGGCGGGCTAGAAGGTGGTCTAGGTGGTTTGCGCGGGGGCTTGCTATCAGCGCGACGGTTTACCCGGCGACTGGTTTCTGCCCATACGTGTCCCTTGAAGTAGTAAATCAACCCGACCAGTACAGCTATGGCCATATACATCAAACGAATGAGCCAGCCTACGCGCTGAAAAACAAACGCTGCAAAATCGGCCCGTGGGTCGTCGTAACCTGCCAGCTCGTCTGTCAATAAATCATTAGGATTGGCAGCCTGCAATGACTCTAGGGTCTCCCGCCGAACGGGTAGCTCAGCCAGCTGGGTGCTAAAGGGATAAAACCCAAAAAAACCGCCGCTGCCCACTTCGCGCTCAAGGTAGGCATTGGTAATGTCCCGAGCCTCCGGGTAGGAAATATTTGCGCGGGCTGCCACCTCCTGAATCCACAGATGCTGCCGCATGAGGTAGCTACCACTGAAGACAAAAGGACTGACCAACGCTAGAAACCCTATCTTGGCACGGTGGTCCCAGCGCTGAGGTAGCAACAGCGTTGCCGACCCAATGCCCGCCCCCAAAATAGCGAACACCACCAGATTAGAAAGCTCTGTCAGCTCAATGCTTTTGAGGAAGCCGCCTATCCAAGGGACAGAATACAGGTAGGTATTCGCCAGCCAAGCTGCGATCGCCTTCAAAAGCGCCATCAGCACGCTTAATCCCAAGCCAATGGCAAAAAACAGAAAAATTCGCGATTTCTTGGAATCAAAAGCCATGGGGAGCCAGCACGTCAAATCACTCCCTTAATCAAATCACTATGGTCGCGAAATGCAAAATTGAGCCAGATGCGAAATGGCGACAAGATGGCGACAAGAACGCTTGAACTTGGGGGAACAATTTAGTACATTTGAACCATCTTTTGTGTTAAGCGAATTTGTCCTATGAGTATTGAACAGACTAATCAGCTAATTCTGCTTATTTTAAATTCTGTGCTGATGGCGTTGCTTTCTGCGGGGCTGCTCGGCGGGGCCTGGCTCAGGCAAAATTCACTGCTGCATCAGCTGCGTCAGGTGCGATCGCGCTACCGAAAAGTCACCCATGGGACCGCGTCTCTCACCACCATAGCGAACCCTACCGCAGACAACACAGCTGCACGTCCTCAAACTGAATTACGCAAAGCCGACTTCAAAAAGATTCGCGATCGCCGTCAGCAGCTTAGCCGTCAATACCATTGGAGCCATGTCGGCATGCTGGTGCTTCACATGGCGCTGTGGGTCTTTAGCCTGAGCCTGTTTGCACTGGCACTGCGCGCCCTGTTTGCCTTCGATGCGCTGATTTCTACAGCGCTAGTCCTCTTCACCCTGGGGGCGGGTGGGCTGCTCACGGGCACAGGCTGCGTCTTAGTAGACCTTGCCCAAGGCAATAGCAACAGTGACTCTCTAGGCAAGACCCTCGGCAGAGCGATCGCCCGCACCACCCAGCAGTGGAAGCGACTCAGCCACCGATACCCCAACGGCATCTGGGTAGGCAAAGCCGCTTCAGTGCGATCGCTCGACCCCTAAGCGCAGATAGGTTAACTGTTCCTACACCTGCTCGGCCAGTTCGCGCTGCGCTTCACCCAGCGAAAACCGCTTCAAAATGCGTTCAGCCATCTGCGCGGGCATCAGACCTAGCTCAGCCTTCGACTGATCGGGTGAAGCGTGGTCCACCAGCTTATCGGGCACACCTAGGCGCAGTAGCCCCGGCGTCAGCCCCTCGTCACACAGTGCCTCTGCCAGGGCCGAGCCAAAGCCCCCCATCAGGCAGCCATCTTCCAGCGTCACCACCCGGCCAATCTGCTCGGCCAGCGGCAGCATCAGCTCAGTGTCTAGCGGCTTGGCAAAGCGCGCGTTGATCACCGTGGCCTCTACGCCATGCTCACCCAAAATTTCAGCGGTCTGCATCGCCGGATACACCATCGAGCCGTAGCCCACCAGCATCACATCATCGCCACGGCGAAGCACCTCTGCCTTACCAATGGGCAGCGTCTCCCAGCCAGACTCCATCAGGGGCACGCCATAGCCGCTGCCTCGCGGATAGCGCACCGCAATCGGGCCGTCGTGCTGCACGCCGGTCACCACCATCTGCTGTAGCTCAGCCTCATCTTTGGGCGCCATCAGCACAATATTGGGGATGCAGCGCAGGTAGGCAATATCGTACATGCCCTGATGGGTAGGCCCATCGACCCCGACAATTCCGGCTCTGTCTAGCGCGAGGAAAACGGGCAGCTTTTGGATGCAGATGTCGTGCACAATTTGGTCGAAGCCGCGCTGCAAGAAGGTGGAATAAATCACGGGCACAGGCTTCATGCCCTCACAGGCCAAACCAGCCGCCAAGGTCACCGCATGCTGCTCAGCAATGCCCACGTCAATGTACTGTTTTGGCAGCTTCGCCTGCAGCAAATCTAGCCGGGTCCCCGTCGCCATAGCTGCGGTAATGCCGACAATGGTGGGGTCTTTTTCAGCCAGAGTGATCAGCGTTTCTGCAAAGACCTTAGAGTAGCCGGGCGGCTTAGGCTTGTTGGCAGGAATTTTTTGCCCGGTTTCTAGGTCAAACGGGGACTGGGCGTGGTAGCCCACCTGGTCTTTCTCTGCGATTTCGTAGCCTTTGCCCTTCACCGTTGCTACATGCACGAGCACCGGGCCGCCGTGATGGTGCGCTTCTTTGAAGGCGCTGATTAGCTCGGAGAGGTTGTGGCCATCGATCGGGCCCATGTAGGTAAAGCCTAGTTCTTCGAACACAGCGCCTACTTTGGGCACCGCTAGGCGCTTCATGCCTTCTTTGACGCGGCTCAGCTCGGGGGTCACCGCTTCGCTAAAGGGCAGCTGCTTAATCTGCTCTTCGAGGGTGTCGGTGAGAAACTGCATGGGCGGGCTCACTCGCATTTTGTTGAGGTAGCGAGGAATGGCACCCACGTTGGGAGAAATAGACATTTCATTGTCATTGAGCACCACGACCAGATTGGTCTTGGGCAGATGGCCCGCGTGGTTAATGGCTTCTAAGGCCATGCCGCCGGTGAGGGCACCGTCGCCAATGATGGCGGCGACTTTGTAGTTATCGCCTTTCATGTCGCGGGCGATCGCCATGCCCAAAGCGGCAGAAATGCTCGTAGAAGCGTGCCCTGCCCCGAAGTGATCGAACCGGCTCTCGGAGCGCTTGAGGTATCCGGCAATGCCATGTTGCTGCCGAAGTGTGTGGAAATCTTTGTAGCGGCCTGTAATAAGTTTGTGGGGATAGGCCTGGTGGCCGACATCCCACACCACCTTATCGCGGTCTAAGTCGAGGGTTTGATAGAGCCCTAGCGTTAGTTCTACCACGCCTAGCCCCGGCCCCAAGTGGCCTCCGCTGGCAGCGATGGTCTGCAAATGTTTGTCTCGAATCTGCTGAGCAATTTTCTCTAATTGACTTACGGGCAGACCATGCAACTGGTTAGGATGCGTAATTTCGCTCAGATGCATATCAAATCCTCTCTTAACGGCGTAACCATGCGTTCATCTTCACTCTTTCACTGTAGATTAGATTAGAGCGGACATCAGCAATCGAGACTCCCAATGAAACCATTATTGACGCTTCTTTCATCCCGCCTGTACTCGCGATCCCAGCAGCAGGCTCAGGTATCTGGGATCGCCTCAGGCCTGCCTCGCCAAAACGGCCTCGCAAAGACGGCCACTGCAGCGATGTTTGGTGTCGCCTCGCTGAGTGCAACCCTGCTGGCCGCCCCTGCTTCAGCGAACGTAGACTACTTTGAATGCACCACAGGCATGGTCGATGCGGGGGTCTCAGAAGAAGCAGCGATCGCAGCTTGTGCCTCGGCTCGATACCCCGATAACTTGGGAGCCTGCGTAGTCGATGTTAGCGAATTTACGGGCCTAACTGCCAACAGCGCGCTGCTAATTTGCCAGCGATCGCGCCGCCCCAATGAAGTCGCCGACTGCACCATCAATATTCACGAAGCCTTTCTCGATAGCCCCTCTACCAAAGTGCTAGAAAACTGCGGTCGCACCCTGCTCCCCGAGCGCTACGGCACCTGCGTCGTCGACATCGTAGAAGCGACCGACGTGAGCGTGGATACGGGCCTCGACCAGTGCATTCAGGCCGGATATCGTCCCTGGAGAATTCAGCCTCGTCTGGAGTAGTGCGATTCCTACCTTGGCAAGATCTCCGTCTCTCTAGCGAGACACCCTCAACAGCAGGGTAATACCTGCGCCTAGCCCCAACAGGAGAGGGAGCCAACCGGCAATAAACGGGCTCACCACGCCCGCTTCGCCCATCGCCGAGGTGATGAAGCTCAGCAGATAGTAGCCAAAGATAATCACCACGCTAATGCCAAAGCTCGTCGCCTTGCCGGTGCGCTGAGGCCGTACGCCCACAGCCGACCCCACCAGGCCAAACACCACACAGGCAAAGGGAATGGCGTACTTTCGCTGAATCGCCACGGCGAGCTTGCGGACTGCTCTTTCATCGCCGGTCTGGCGCAGAATATTCATATATTCGCGCGTCTCAGCGATATTCATTTCTTCTTCTTTTTTGGGTCGCTGGGCCAGGTCTAAAGGCGTACGCGGCAGCTGCAAATCTTGCTTGTCGAAGCGAATAATCTGGCGAAAAGAGCCGTTGGGCGACACCGCGTAAATCGTGCCATTGGTAAATTCCCACAGGTTACGAGAAAAGTCCCAAGTGGCCGCGTCGGCACTCACAATTTGCTTCAGGCCATCTTCGGTGTTGTCTTGAGAAAAATCGACGACGGTGATGTCTCGCATGGTGGTCCCGTCGAAGTTGCGCGCATAGAAAAATCGCAGCAGCACATCGCCTGTGCCATCAATCGAAGGCTGCTGCTGCTGAAAGATGATATTGCCTTCTTTGAAGGGGGGCTTCTCTTGATCTAGCGCTCTAGCCAGCAGCACAGCTGCCCGCTCCGTACTCGCCGGGGCGACCACCTCGTTCACCACAAAGCTCAGCCCGGTAATTAATAGGCTGAGAATAATGGCGGGCACCACAATCCGCTTCACGCTCACCCCGCACCCTCGCATCGCAATCAGCTCGCTGTCGCTCGAAAAGCGGCTGAAAGTCATCATGGTGGCCAGCAGGGTAGACATGGGAAAGGCCAGCACGGTAAAGGTCGGCAGGCTCAGCAAAAAAATCTCAAAGGCCAAAGAGGCGGGCAGGCCAGCTTCTGCCACCTTGCGAATCAGCTCAAACAGCGCGCCAATAGATACCGCAATCGAAGAAAACGCCCCCACCCCAAATAAAAATGGCAGCGTCAGCTCACGGGCGATGTAGCGGTCCATGATAGACAGCCGAGGTAGCCAGCCAGAGAGGCGTTGGGGAAAGGTCGGAGAGGTGGTCATAGCTGGAAATCTTCACCCAGGTAGTACTGACGGACGAGTGGATTGTCTGACAGGTCATCGGCATTGCCCGAGGCCAAAATTTGCCCCTCGCTCATGATGTAGGCCCGGTCGATAATTTGCAGCGTCTCGCGCACATTGTGGTCAGTAATGAGGACGCCCATTTTGCGATCGCGCAACTCTGCCACAATCGTCTGAATTTCTGATACAGCAATCGGGTCGACCCCCGCAAACGGCTCATCTAAAAATAAAAACTTTGGCCCTTCCTGCCCTGCCGCCAGCGCCCTAGCCAGCTCCGTCCGGCGGCGCTCACCCCCACTGACCTGAATGCCTAGCGAGTCGGCCACCTTTTCTAGGCGAAACTCCTTGAGCAGGCGATGCAGTCGTTCATCGCGCTCATGAAAGGGCACGCCGGTCTGCTCCATCACCAGGCGCAAATTGTCGCGCACGCTGAGATTGCGAAAGATGCTCGCCTCCTGAGCCAGGTAACCAATGCCCAAACGCGCCCGCTTATACATCGGCAGCTGAGTGATATCTTGCGCATTGAGTGACACTTTGCCCACATCCGGCTGCACTAGACCCGTCGCCATATAAAACGTCGTCGTTTTACCGGCGCCATTGGGCCCTAGCAACCCGACGATTTCACCCTGAGAGACAGACAAATTGACCCCTTTTACGACCGTTCGCTTGCCGTAGGTCTTTTGCACGTTTTCCAGCACGAGCTTCATGGACTGAGCACTCTCAGATGGGCTTAGGGGGAAAGGTAGCGGCTCGGGATTAATCAGGGGAGTCGTCATGACGAATTCAGGCCAGTGGGTCAGTTACTCTACGCTAGCAGCGCACACACTCACTACAGTCACAGTGTTCGTTGCTGATCATCAGAACCTGATCATAAGCAATATTTTAGCGATCGCTATCAATTGGACCTAATTCAGCGGGCAGTTCGTCCGGCGGGGTCGGAATTGTCAGCGGCGCAGGCGGTGCAGACTCAACGCTGGGCTCAGCGACTGGTTCTTCCGGCAGTAGGTAAACGGCTTCAACCTGGGCGCCCTCTCCCGGCATCGCCACAAACCGGCCTTCCTCAATTAGATACGTTACCGTTTCCGCCTGCAGGGTATTGCCCTCCTGAATGACATCTACATTCCCACTGAGCACGATGCGCTGCTCCCGGCTGTAGTATTGCGCCTGCGCAGAAGTCGCATAAATCTGGCGACTCGGGTAGTCAATACGCACATTGCCGATGGCAGTCACCACACCAGTATTAGAATTTGCCTCCACCCGAGACGCCTTCAATTGAATCGCCCCACCCTCCGACTGCGCTGCAACCTCTGAAACAGAAGCTGGGAAAACAACTGCCGCTAGCAGCGGCAGCATCAACGTCACCGCTAGGGTGCCAGCAAATCGGCTGGTTGCACGCTGTAGCCTTCGCGGCATCCGGGGAGAGCGGAGCACGGCATGAGGCACATCTACATTGGAAGGAGTCATAGGGCAGGCAGTGGAACGAAAATACTCTCAGGAACAAAGGAAAAAACTTAAACCAGTTATCTAATCGTAGAGATTTCTACAGGGGCTGATTTGGGGCAGATGGCCGCTTTGTGAATTGGGAACGGATGAGCGATCGCTCACCCATATTTCGAGAGGCCTATTCGAGCGGAATATCAGACATAGGCGCAACGATATCTAGATGTTGTGCAGTATCCGTTCGCAGACCTTAAGTATCGCTCTAAAAGTAGCCCGTGCGGACTTTAATTTCAGTGGAGTGCGCTTTCGGCAGGCAGTACTTTTATCTGAGGAAAAGACTGCTGCGAGTTGGCCATTAGCTCAGCGAGGCCCTCCTCACCACAAGACTGCACTTGCGTCAGCCACTCCACTGCCTGATCGACCAACTCCTCTACATCTACGCTTTGGTAGCTCGGCTCAAATCGGCGCAAGCGATTGATGCCTTCACCCATCAAAATCGCTCCGCCGCGCCAGTTGAGATTGCCTAAGTGGTAAAAGGCAACCGCCACCTGCAAAATTCCTTGATAAAACGGTTTTTCTGCACTGTCTGCATCCATCCAAATCGCTTCCAGCGTGTCGTGACAGGCATAAAATTCGCCTCGGTTAAACTCATCAATTCCTTTTTGCAAAGGCGTAAGTTCTTCAGACTGGTCTGGCCCAGATTGGGCCGGTTCAGATTTGTCTGATTCAGGCTCATGATTTGCCGATGAAATGGGCATAGTTACAGTACGCTCTATTCAACTTTTATTGATTCAACCACCGATTCAACAGCTATTCAGGCAACGGGTATGCCACTGTCCCAGGCATTCCCCAGCGCACGACATGCCGCCAATGTCCCCACGTGTGGCAACTTTAGCAAACCCAAACCAGTCAAAAGAGACCGTTAGGGAATCCACGATTGCTTACGGGAGCGCAAATTAGTAATGTCCTTGCTCTCAGCATTGCTGCCCTCCGCCTAGTTGCCCTCCGCCTAGTTGCATAGTGCATCGAATCAAGCTGCTGGGTGGCATCATGCGAAGGTCCAACTCAGATTATCAGCGAGAATTGGCACATCCGACAAAAATCTTAAGGTGAAGGTGATATCCTCCACACTTAGGAGCCGAGTGGTGTCAGCAGCAACGACCAACGGACGTTGCAAACGTTAATTCGTAGTGTAGGGAGTGAAAATATGGTGAGTTCTCCAATTCAAAAGGATCGCAAGGTCCTACAGCAGCAAACGCATGAGCCGACAGCCTTTAGCCCCATCCCCTCAGCCAGATGCACGCTAGAGCCCTTGCCCAGTACGCCGCTTTTTGGCACGGATGGCATCAGAGGAGAGGCCGGAACCTTGCTGACCGCGCCATTGGCCACCCAAGTTGGCTTTTGGGCGGGTCAGGTATTGCGCAGTCACGGCGAAAGCGCCCCCATCATCATCGGGCAAGATTCTAGAACGTCTAGCGACATGCTGTCGGCTGGACTTGCAGCAGGCCTGACCTCCGCCGGTTTAGAAGTTTGGAATGTGGGACTCTGCCCAACTGCAGCTGTCGCCCATTTAGCGGCTGGCAATGCTGGCGGCATTATGATTTCGGCCAGCCATAACCCACCCGGCGACAACGGCATCAAATTTTTTAATGCTCAGGGGACCAAGCTCTCCAGCAGCATTCAAAAGGAAATTGAAGCGGCCCTGCGAAGCCAGCGGCTCTCAGAGGCGGCTGCTCAAGACGCTGCACCCGCTGAACGCGTACAAAAACCCGTCAAATGGGGCAAAACCTACCAGCGCCCTGACCTTGTTGAGCGCTATGTCGATTTTTTGCATGAGCCTTTTCAGCCCCATCCTGACCTGAGTGGCATGCGCATTGTGCTCGACTTGGCTTGGGGAGCTGCCACCCGCGTAGCGAAGCAGGTTTTTGAAGCGACGGGCGCTGATGTGGTGATCATGCACGGTCTGCCTGATGGCGATCGCATCAATGTAAACTGCGGCTCTACCCATCGAAGGCGAAGCCAATGTCAGCCTGTAGCTCAGCGACGGCTGACTTGACTTCGCCTTCGATGGCGACGCTGACCGGGTAATGGCCGTAGATGCGAAAGGGCGCGTGATAGATGGCGACTATATTCTGTATTTTTGGGGGCAGACCCTTCAGCAGGCGGGCAAGCTGCCAAACAACACCATCATTTCTACGGTGATGGCAAACCTCGGCTTCGAGCGCGCTTGGGAAAAGCGCGGCGGCACCCTCATCCGCACCAAAGTGGGCGACCAGCATGTCCATGCTGAAATGGTCAATCAGGGCGCCATGCTTGGCGGCGAGCAGTCTGGACACATTCTCTGCCATCACTACAGCCTCACCGGCGATGGCATCCTCACCGCTTTGCACCTCGCCGACCTGCTCAAGCAGGCAGAGTGCTCCCTCCCAGACCTGGTCGCACAGAGCTTTGAAACCTATCCGCAACGATTGAAAAATGTTCGGGTAGAAGACCCCACGGTCCGTCGCAACTGGCAAGCTTGTGACCCGCTTCAGGCTGCGATCGCACAGGCTGAAGCGGACATGGGCGACCAGGGCAGAGTGCTGGTCCGTGCTTCTGGCACAGAACCGGTCATTCGCGTGATGGTAGAGGCGGTCAACGCTCAGCTGGTAAACCACTGGACAGAAAAACTAGCGGCCAAAGTGGTGCAGCATTTGGCATAGGTTGTTAACATTTATCAACAATCTGGCAGCTGTAATACGAGCCCGAGGCGCATTGTAAAGATTTGCGAAGCTCCTCGGGTTCGTGCTATGCCTGGTACAGCCTTCTGTGAACGCTGGCTCAGGCGCTGGTCTGGCGATGCTCGATCAGCTGTAGCCAGATTTCACGCCATCAGTTCACACACCGTCAATCGTTTCAGAGAGCACATGACTGCAACGCTTTCTCCCACCACTCAGCCATCTGCCCTCCAGCAGCAGAGGCCGCAGGTTGCTTCCCACCCCAAAAAGGTCATTGCCATTGGCGATAGCCTGATCTACGGCTATGGGGATAGCGAAGGTGGCGGCTGGGTGGAAAGGCTGCGACTGCAGTGGATGAATCCAGACCAGCCGGGACCCATTTTGTACAACTTGGGTGTGCGCGGTGATGATGTTAAGAAGGTCTCTAACCGGCTGGCCAGAGAATTTTGCGATCGCGGCGAACTCCGCCACCGCACTCCAGACGTGCTCGTGCTCTCCTTTGGCACCAACGACTCTGCCCGCGCAGGCCGCCCCGATGGCCGCGCAGTGACCGACCCAGAGACCTTCAGGCAATCGGTCACACAGCTTCTACAGCAAGCGAGCGAACTGTGCCCGGTTTACTTCGTCGGCATGGTCCCTGTAAATGAAGCTGCCATGCCCTTTGCCAATATTCTGCACTACAGCCACAGCGAACAGCGGCGATATAGAGATATCACCCAGCAGCTGTGCGAAACCTATCAGATCGACTATTTAGACTTGTTTGCACAGTGGATGCAGCAAGGTGAGGAATGGATTTGCGATCGCCTCTGCGCCGACGGCCTCCACCCAAACACCCTCGGCTACCGCACCATCCTCGAAGCGGTGAAAGCCTGGCACCCCTTCATGAACGCCATCCAGTAGCCGTACCACCGTTGGGCCTAGCTCGGAAATAGCATAAGCAAGGTCGAACGGAAATTCTCAATCTTGGCCAGAAGTCTATGGCTCCCATCAAACGACAGATTATTGCAATGGGTGGCGGCGGCTTCTCGATGGAGCCAGACAATCTACTGCTTGACCGTTTCATTCTGCAGCAAGCACCTTGCCAAGAGCCGAGAGTCTGCTTTTTGCCGACAGCTAGTGGAGATAGCGATCGCTACATCTGCCGGTTTTACAGCGCCTTCACCCAGCTCAACTGTCGCCACACACACCTAAGCCTATTTCGCCCACCGGTAGAAGGCCCTTCCGCTTTCTTGCAAAAGCAAGACATCATCTACGTAGGTGGCGGCTCAACCTTCAACATGCTTGCACTCTGGAAACTTTGGGGTTTAGACAAAACACTACGACAGCTCTGGGAAGGCGGAACTATTTTATGTGGGCTCAGTGCAGGCTCACTCTGCTGGTTTGAGGCAGGACTCTCCGACTCAGTTACACCAGGACGCTACGAAAAAATCGAATGCCTTGGATTTCTCAAAGGGAGTCACTGTCCTCACTACGACGGAGAGCGCGAGCGTCAGCCCATATACAAACAAATGGTCAAATCTGAGCAGCTATCTGACGGCATTGCAGCCGACGATGGCGTTGCTCTGCACTATGTCAACAATTGTCTCCATCAAGTCGTTAGCTCTCGCCCGCAGGCAAACGCTTTCCGAGTTTTTCGAGAGCAAGAATCCGTCCAGCAGGACGTTATCACTCCACAGTATTTAGGAGAAATGTCACTAGATGAGAGAACAGACGGTCAAGGTTCATCGCTACACCGATAGCCATGTTTTGCAGATGCATCTTCACCAAGCCGATTTCTCTATTGTGTGGGTAATCATGCCAGCTGTTTCTGGAGCGTAGGATAAGGAGGTGCCCATGTACTATAGATCTGCTCATGAACCATCAATCTCGCATTACTCTTGACCCGGATATGCTGGTCGGCAAACCTATCATCCGAGACACTCGCCTTACCGTTGAATTCATCATTGACCTCCTTGCTCAGGGCTAGAAGAGTACTGATGAAATTCTTCGCAACTATCCTGGGATTAGCCTTAAAGATATTCAAGCTTGCCTCAGCTATGCCAGCGCTGCACTCAAGTCTAATAAAGCCTACGCTATCCCGGTTTAGCAAATGCGCTTTCTCACCGACGAGAACTTCACTCTAGATGCTGTAGAAGCATGGCGTCAGCAAGGGCACAACATGGTTGGGATTCGTACAGAATCTCCTGGCGTCTGCGACCCTGAAGTATTGAGTCATGCTTAATACAAAGATCGCATTATTCTAACTTTCGACAAAAACTTCGGTGAGCTTGCCTTTAGATCAAAGCTTCCCGCTGACGGTGGTATTGTTCTGTGTTGTTGTTTCTCGCGAAGTGTTAAAAAACGGAGAAAGGGAAGGGCTACATAAAGGTAAAACAACAACGATGGTTCACCAAAGATGGAGAAGAACGTAGGGGAGAAACTTACAGTACGCCTGGGCTATCTGACTTACTGAAGCGCATCATCAGACGGTGCGACGGCTTTGTGCGACAGGACCGGGCTTCCCACAGGTTGAGGCATTCGTGTGCGACTTATCTGGCGAAAGCAGGCAAGACGGAGCACCAGATTCAGCAGTGGCTCGGACATACGTCGGCTCGAAACGCTAAGCGATACATGGGCCGGATACTGCCCGATGTGGGCGATGTACTGAGGAAGCAGCCGCCGCTGGAGCTGGGCGTACGTGGCGATCTCAAGGCTACGCCTGTTAGAGAGCTGCTTATCTACGTCCATGCGCTTGTGCAATATCCTCACGACTTCTACAAATTGATCAGACACTCGATAGAACACTAAATGGCTCTCGTAGCGGTAGCTTCGGTAACCTGGGCGCACCGCAGACCGGTCTACGGTGCCTATCCGCTCCGGGTTCTCCGCTAGTTTGTTGATCGCAGCCTTGAGTCCATCGGTATACTCGATGGCTTGGTCTTCGTTCCAAGTGTTGTATGTATAGATGTAGATACCTAGCAGGTCGGCATCTGCTTGCTCTGTGAACCGAATGCTGTACATCTAACTCGTCGACTGGCTGCTGACTGCCGATTGCGCTGCCGCAATAATCTCGTCAAAGCTACGCTGACTGAACTGGCCCTGCTCAGCTTGCTCTGCGCCGACCGCAACTGCATCCTTCAGCTGCTGTTGGCGAGGATGAAACACGCTTGATTCTTGACCTGTTGATGGATCTTCTATCTTTTGACGAGCGCCCTTTCGCAGGGAGCACGAAACACAAGCCAAAGCCAAATTGTCAGCGACTGTTGTGCCTTCCGCTGATGAAGGAACAATATGATCGATGTGAAAGGTAGCTACTTGGCCAACTTGCGAGATGCCGCAATATTCGCAACGGTTGCCTGCTCTTTGGATCACAAGCTGGCGCAGTGAGGATGGAATTGAACTCATTTATCCCTGCTGCATCACCCGAGTGGAGCGTAAGCGAAGCAAGGACAAAAATTCTGATAGCTCTACAAGCCCCTCTGCTTCCTGACGCTCTGCCTGAGTCAGTATCTGACCCTCATCCTGACGATCTAGAAGCTGATGTAACCGTGCTTGAACCGCTTCCGGTAGCTCGAATTGAGTTAACTCAACGGGCAGCTCGATAACTTCAGGCATAGGACTGACGGCTCATATCTATAAATTCAATGCTTCGTCTATTGTAGAGGAAATTGATTGTCCATTCTGCCAGTCAGGTTTAACTGGAAGCGTATGAATGTCTTTGCCATCGCAGGTAGTCTCCGGGCTAGCTCATCTAATGTTGCGCTAGTTCAGGCTATTTCAGAACTAGCGCCCTCAGGAGTCACTGTCACGGCTTTTAATGCACTAGGTGAGCTTCCTTTGTTCTCTCCTGATGTAGATACAAGCGAGCCGCCACCAGTCGTTGCCAGATTTAGAGAGCAAGTCACTAATGCTGATGCCATTCTTATCTGTACACCAGAGTATGCCTACGGAATACCGGGTTCGCTGAAGAATGCTCTGGATTGGTTAGTTTCGTCGGCAAGCCTCTACAAAAAGCCAGTTGCAGCACTGAGCGCATCACCTTCACCACGCGGCGGTGATAGAGCATTGGCATGGCTACTTCAAACGCTGACGGCGTTAGATGCTAACGTACCTGAAAGTGCTTCGTTTCCCATCTCAATTATTCGCGACGAAATAGATGTCACTCGTCTAATAAAGACAGAATTAGGAAAACGATTTTCAACCGTGTTTGAGGCACTTGAAGCAGCGTCGTATTCTAGCAGAGATATTGACCGTATAGGGTCAACAAATTGATGTCTCAGTAAGCCTTTAACCTTTCAAGAATTGATTTTTGAGACATTATCTGAGACACACTTTTTGTACCCTCTCAAAACTTATGACTTTCGAGATAAGCTTATCC
>JBCBFY010000029.1:0-46677 GCA_038527325.1 Cyanobacteria bacterium J06614_10 | reverse complement strand
AGTTAACAACAGTTTTCATCTATACAGCCAATAAAATTCTAGGTCAGCAGCTTCGCCGTACCTACTTCATCGCAAAACACCGCCGAGTATGAGGGGGTGATGTCGCCTTTTATGCATCCTGAACTTTCTGGCTGCTGTTGAAAGAGCTCTTCATACCACTCAATTCCTTCAGTTCTAATTTTAAGGTTAAAAAAACTAGATTCCTTAGGCGATAAACTGACTTGAGGATGGCTTCGTAGGGCGCGATCCAGCCAGGTACTGCCGCACCTTTGTCCACCAATACAAATGAAAGAGGGAAACATACTGCTGTCTATTTTGTTTTTGCCCTCAGCATTGAGCATATGTGCCAACCCGTCTAAACCCATGACTATTAATTTATACTTTCTGTTAATTCCCAGTTCGTAGAGACTTATCGCTTCGGTGATTAAACAAAGTCCAGTCGCTGGCCCTACCTACTGCAGACGCACTATGCCCTAAGGAGTTTCCCTAAAAAGGAAGCTTCTTCATACTTCACGTATTTGATTGCTGGAGTAATAGGTAGACTTTATTTAGGTCTTCAAGAACTAGACTTTACTGTGAATCAAGCACTATGAATTTTATTATCATTTCTAAGCTATCTCTCGTATCCGAATAGAGCTAGCGTATCCTCAAGCCTCATATTGAGATTCTCAATGGTAACAGTCTTTAGCTTTGTTCTGAATCCTTGTACTTGTCCTGAACGACGATGGGATGATTTGTCTTCGATCTGTTTGGGTCGTGATCTACAGTAGAGTTCTCGAATGACATCATCTTCAATAGCAACATATCTGCGAAGTCGTTCAGAAAAAATGTCAAAGTTATCTACCATATCTTCATACTTAAGAATTATGCCTCGCTTGCAAACGTTCGATAGATTATGGAGTTTTTTAAATAGTTCAATCTGTCTATCTACTGCTGACAAGGCAAACTCATCCAATGTTTTCTTCTGAATTTCTTCTCTTCTTTTTTGCTGCATCTCGCGAATCTCAGGTACGCAACTAAAGCCGTGGGTCGACCCAAACGAATAATACGATGAAACCAGAATGTCTCGCGGGTCTCTCACAAAAAATAATGCCACTTTATCCTCAATGAAGTCATGTTCTGTCGTAGGTGCTATCAACATTCTACTTTCAGGGACTCCATCATTGGCAGAGATTCTTATGGGCCCATAAATATAGCCTTTTTCTTTAAATATCAGCTTTTTTCCAACCCTTCTCCTCCCTGTGTATATCTGGTTAGCATAATCTACGTTGTAAAGTCCGCTTATATTTTTTAGTACATAGTTGCTGAACAACGTACTTGCACACTTATGAAAAGTGTAAAAATAAACTGACTCAGGCAGATATCTATAGAAATAGCGTTGCCGAACATAAGTATAAAAGTCTCTAATGTTCTGCTTATTGTGTAGGATTTGACTGTTACGCATAACTTGTTAATAGTGCTTTATTTATGTCCGCCACAATAATGATTCTTATTTCTTGCATGTGAAGCTAGCTGCAGATTTTTTTAATGGTCTCTGCCCTATTGTTCTCAGCCAGCAAAACAAATTTCATTCTTAAGAGATGATATACGAAAATATAGACAAGTATAAATGAGCGAAATCCATTCCTTTAACCTAACGCTAGCAATAGTTAATTTGGGTGGCCATTCGAATAAAGCTGCAAGGCGATCGCTATATTCAAAATAGCAACTTCGCTTTGCAACATACCGCTTACTTTTCCATGGTTTATTCGAACCCGTGTAGTGAATCAATTTAGGAGACTTCATCCGACGCTGGGTCTCTTCATCTTGAGAAATACCCAACAGCCTCTCACGATACAGCCGAGCCTCCACGTTCCAATCGCCCGGTAAGTGAGCATAGTTTTCCCAGAAAAAAACATTGAGAGGATCTTGATCTGCGAATTCAAGTTTATCTGCGTGTGCTGTTGCCAGCTTTATAATTTCGTCTGTAACTTTATGTTCTCGCCAATACACTGCATCAATCACCATCGCACCAGAGTTAAAGTATCTATCTTTATCTGAGACAGGAAAAGTGGAGGTGAAAACTGATTGATAAGGCAGCGATACATGAGGAACTGCTCCCAAGGGCATTCCGAAGAGGTCAGCGTAAAACAAAGCTGCAACATCTCCAAGGACGATCAGATCACAGTCTAAATATAAGAAGCGATCGCAATTAGTACAGAGATCTGGGCCAAGTAATCTTGAGTAATTGCTTAGGCTAAAATGTTCATGGAGCAAGGGCAACGTCTTAAACTGAGATAGGCTGACTAATACAACAGAAAGCCTCGCACCAAACCGAGTACAAACGGTCTCTATGCGTTCTTTGCTTTCGTCCGTCAGGTCTGGAGATAGTAGATAAATATGAATTTTCTCGGGAACTGCCGTATTGCTCAGTACAGAAAGTACAGTAACTGCGCACTGCCTTGCATAGTTTTCATCCGCAGACAGTAGTATAGAAATTTCTTCAGCCATCCCTCCAGTCATTTATCCTCCAGCCTATATGAAAGACCGTAAACGATTTACAGAATGGTCCAGCCGTCTAATTGGTATCTCCAGTGCTGGATGAACCCGACGAACCCGGCTAGCTAATTTCTGGAGAGAGCGAGCCTCTCTAGACGAATTTCCACGTGGATAAGGCGCTGTAGATAAGGGAACATCTAAAAACTGGCATAGTTCTCTATAGCCATACCCCTTAGCTAAATCCAGTACTAATAAGTTGTCGCGCTCGGAAAAATAGTCTACCACCGTACGATGAAAAGTCTCATACTTTTCACGATATAGCATCGAATCAAACACACAAGCGCCAAAAAACTTCTGATGATAAGCATCATATTCGGGTTTCCATGCCCAAACTTGTCGACCTTCCGTCAGCAGCCATTCCATACTCCGCATCCAGTCATCAAGCGGTCGCTTCGTTAGGATGAAACCTGAGCCAGGATAGGCAGCATCCAACTCTTGATAAAGCAAAGGAATAGGAGTATCGACAAATGCAGTGTATCGCTCAAGCAACGGAGCCCGAATTCCTTCGCGATACAAAGTAAATGGAAAGTGGATACAAGGGACATTTATCTGATTGAGCGCCTGAAACAGGGAGGTTGTCCCGGTTCTAGGTAGGCCGACACCAAAAACTTTTGAAAATCGCAAACCTATGCCCTCACACCACTTGTACCACGAAGTCTTCTTAACCTTACAATCATAGAAGGAGACAAAAACTGCTTGAGGAAGCGAACACACCGTCCCCAGATGCTACAGTGACACCACTCATAGCCATAGTGCAGCAGACGTTTTGGCCAAGCAACAAGCCCCGCACTTAGCCGCCAACGCTCTTTAATAAATAGAACAGGGTCGCGAGAGCGTCCCCCACCACAGTCAAATACACAAAATAAGCAAGGCTCACTCACAAACGTTTTTCTATCTCGATACAGACGGGCTAATAAGTCATGATCCGCGCACCACACATATCGCGTATCAAACTTGTAGGCTCTTTGCACATTGGCTCTTACAAAAGTAGCCTGATGGCTAGTCGGCATCTGCTTCCAGATTCTCTCAATGGCACTAGGCATACGTTGAAATCGCCTCGTTTCAACATCGTCTTGCAGCACCTCCTCCACCCCTGCAAAAATCACATCCGCATCAGAACGCAAGCTAGGTAACAGTCGGCTAATAGACGCCTTCTCATAGAAGGCATCACCTGCATTCATATACACAATCCATTCGCCAGATGCCATCTCAGCAGCCTTATTCATAGCATCGTATATACCATTGTCAGGCTCACTCACAAACCGGGCTATTCTCTCACGGTAGCGCTGAATAATAGAACAGGTATCATCTTTCGAATCACCATCTACCACAATGTACTCAATATTGGGATAGTCTTGATCTAGAACGCTGAGAATTGTTTCTTCTATGACGGACTGGCCATTTCGCACAACTGTAACAACGGTGACCTTTGGTAATTGTAAGGTTGAGTTAGTAGCCATATCAAGAAAAAGCTTCGAAGGTGCTGATTAGTTCAGTACGCTATTCATTAAGTGCACTACACACATTGGAGATGGAAGAAGAAAACTGGGTCGGTGCGTGATCTGCAATGAAATCAGCATAGCCCTCTTCACTAATTCGAACACGACCATCAATGATTGATTCAAGCGCCTCAGAAATAGCCGCTGGTGTCGCTTTAGCCGCAGCCGGCCAATTGTATTGTCGAACCGTCTTTTCCATGAGGTGCCCTTTATTCACCACAACCGGTTTTTTTCGAGCAATAGACTTTGCTAAGACATTACTGCTAAAAGGATGCTTGTTGTAGTGCACAAACGTAGCGTCTGCGATCTCAATCAGAGAGCAAAATTCCTCTTCACTTTTGATGTAATAATCAGTATCAATCAGCGAATTTCCCTTCAATCTCTCTGTCAGGCCTTCTATCGCTTCTGAGTGCTCCTGATAATAGGCATTATCTTTATCCTTAATTCGACCGAGGACAACCGTAAAGAGCTTCGAAGGAGAGATAGCTGCCGCTGCCTCTAGAAACAGAAGAAAATTCTTGCGGGGCGTAATATTGCCCAGCATAGCGACAATTTTTCTCCCCTTTGCCTCTGACAGGATACGACTGAGCAGATTAGACGGCTCTCTACTCTCAACTGCCTTTTCAGGAAAGCTCACAAGCTCAGGCAGATAAAGACAATTCAGCTGGGGAAATCGCTTGCGAAAGAATCGCTGGTACAGCGGATGCAGCACTAAGATACCCTTACACGACGCTAGCGAAAAATTCTTTTCAGACAGGAAAGAGAGACGACTCCGCCTCACCCCAAACTGCAGCTTAGACTGGTAAGAAGGCAACACACAAAGGCCTACCCACTGCCTGGGAAAGAAGAAGCGAGATATGCCTGTAGGCACGGCAGGCATAATCGAGTCTGTATGTGCGAAAAAGACTGGAATATCTTCGCCGAGTTCAGAACCTAGTTCAGACAAAAGCCGCTTTACACCGATTAAATTCGATAAAGATGAAAATCGAACATAATTCATCCCACTTAACTTCTGAGTTAGCCAGTCCAAGTACTTAAGAAAATGTCGAACCAGCTTATCTGAAGTCTTAAGATCGAGATCAACGACGGCGCAGTTCTTTGAATCATTTTTATCAATGTTGTCTTTCAACTTTTCGTTATTACCACTGCACACATACACAAAGTATCCAAGGTCGCCCAAAGTAGACAGAATACTCATCAGGTAAGACTCGCTGTGTCCGCCCCCTTTAGTACCAGTGAAAGCAAAATCAATTAGAAGAATCTTGCGCATTGTAAAATATAATAGAAAGGTAGGATTTGGATTTCATTAAAGAGGAACTATCTTCTGAATTGCTCGAGCAGTCGTTTCGAGGAATCCTTTTTGTTGAAGTGAGTACTTTATTAGAGGAGGGTAGTAGCCATAGTTCCAGGAGGCAAAATCATCTTGTTCTTTCAGAGCTGATGACAAGGCAATTGAGTTAATCAGGCGAAGTTTCCCTGGATGTTTTTCATCTAAAAGCAGACGAAGGTCACTGAAACTGTATCCTAATTTTTCAAGCGTTTCATCACCCAAAGCATCTAAATAGTCACTCACAAATCGCCATATCTGCGGAGACTGCAAACTGCTTATCCAGCGGTCTGACAAACGAGCATCAGGTGTTTCCATACGATGAACGCTCTTTTTATCGCCCATTTTCCAATTTGATGTATTTTTACTCCCATAGTTGATTAGTTCAGGTGTATAGCTAATACTTAACTTCTGACATAGATTTTCAACTACGGTCTCAGGCTCTCTCACAAGCTCTTCATAATGAAGAACAATAGCCTTCTCTCCTAGACTCTCCATACCTTCTATCAAAAGGCTCGGAGCTTTCATCAAATCGTGCTTAAATCTGCGCAACCCGAACCAGCGGTCTTGGGTCCATGTGCTCACCATAGAACACAAAACAGCAAGTGGGTTTCGAATAAGAAGAATAAACTTAGCTTGCGGAAAAGTTGAATGCAATTCAGGAATAATATTGTAATATCTGGGCGTTTTATCTAAGAAAATAGATTTATCTGAGGTGTCGAGCGCTTTCTGATACAGGTCACCGTAAAAGTTAGCGACACTCTCAAAGTAAATTTGCTCACTGCTCTTCGCCCCATCAGGTGATAAGTACGCCAAGAAGCTCTCAATACCCGCCCTTGCTGGTTTTGCTTCGTATTCTGCGGAAAATCCACCTTGCTTAAAGGCATAAAGTGGATGCAGCATCAGCCAGGGTTCAGATAGCGTGAGAATCTCTGAATGGCTACCTAAAATCTTTTGCGTTAGTGTGGAACCTGCTCGAGGTTGAGAAATCAGAAAAATAAGACTTGGATGCTGATTATCTAACATTTGCATGTCCTTTCACAGATTATTGATTTTTGCATGCCTAACCTCACCAAGAAGCGAGCGCTACTTATGCGCTGCCATCAACCTATGCTTAGTTCATACTGCATCTGATGATACTTCCAAAGCCCACCCTTTTGTTTGAGCAATTCCTCATAACGGCCCTTCTCAACAATCTTACCTTTTTCCAAAACGACCACATTGTCTGCATTGTGGATAGTGGATAATCGATGCGCGATCGCAATAACCGTTCTCCCCTTCGCCAGCTTTTCAACCGATTCTTGAATGAGTCTCTCGGTCACTGAATCCAGTGCGCTAGTAGCCTCATCTAAAATAAGGATTTCGGGATCTCTCAAAAGTGCCCTAGCGATCGCAATACGCTGCCGCTGACCGCCCGAAAGCCGAATACCGCGATCACCCAGCACCGTATCAAACCCTTGCGGCAAATCCAAAACAAAGTCTAGAGCATTAGCAACCCGAGCAGCCTGATAAATAGCTTCATCACCAACCTCATCAACACCATAGGCCACGTTTTCTCGAACGGTCGCATTGAAAATAAACGTATCTTGACTAACCACCGCCATCCGATGGCGAAGCTGATTTATTTCGAACTCTCTTATATCGACACCATCGATCAAAACGCGTCCACAAGTCGGGTCATAAAACCTAGAGACCAAATCAGCCAGCGTAGTCTTACCTGCACCAGAGGCCCCTACCAGCGCCGTCGTTTGCCCTTGCTGAATCGAAAGGGTAATATCGCGCAGGATAGGCTCACCCGCACTGTAGGAAAAATCTACGGACTCAAAGTCAATCGAGTGTTCGAGACCATCGAAGGATCGATGTCCATCTTGAAAATAGGGCTTATCATCCCTTCTGAGCAAATCAACCACAGCGCTCAAAGAGCCTTGAGCAGCAATGAAATTTACCCTTGCAGCATTCAAGCCAGAAACTAGCGGCGTTGTTCTAAGCAGCACAAACAAGAACGTGAGCACCTCAGCAGCCTTAATTCGCCCCGTCGAAATCAACAGGCTGTAAGCAACAACAACCATACTCACTAGCAAAGTTGCTCCCATCCCTTCGATCAAGGGCTTCACCAGCTCAGAAAGCTTGATCACCCCAACTTGCGCATCGTATATTTGGCGCGTAGCCGCAAAATAACGATTGCGCTCAAAATCTTGAGTGCCGGAAGCATGCACGGTACGAATGCCGTTGATAAAAGAGAGTGCTGTAGCGGTAAAGGCTTTATTTGCCTTCGGCACCTCAAAGCTCGCTTCGCGCAATCTTCGAGTTAACGAAGACAATCCTACAGATATGATGCTAAACACTAAGACTGACGTCAAAAAAAGCTGCCAGGAAAGCAGCAGCATCGCCAGCAGGTAAGCAAGCAGCTTAGAAGCCGTAACAAAAGAGAGCGCCAATAAGTTGAACGCCTGCTGAACCTTATTGATCTCTCCGCGTAGCGTACTGATCAATGCACCTGAGCTAGCCGTAGAAAAAAAGCTCAGTCGAAAGCTTTCAAACTGCTCGAAAATTCTCTTGCGCAAGCAGTCTACCAAGCTAAGAGAAGCCTTTTTTGAGAAGACACTTCCCAAATAGTCAAAACTAGCCCGCAGCCACACACCAGCCAACAACAGTATGGATAATCGGTAGATTCTCTCTGAAGGGGAGGCCTCAGTCGCGAGTAGCGCTGAGTCAAACCACTGAATACCGGTCTGGAGGGGTGCCTCTTCAGGGTTGGTCAGCCCTTGCAAAAACGAGGCAATAAAGCTAACGGTTATTCCTTCAAAAAAGGCAGCAATTATCGTAAAGACAATCGCCAAGACTGCAATTCTACGAAAATTTTTAAACTCTCTTAGAATTAGCGCATTATCTTGCCAAAACTTCGTCGATTTGAACGGGGCTTTGAGAATGGGCAATACTGTTCTCATAAATAACCAAAGTGTGGATACACACTTTGCTGCCTTTGCTTTTGAGATACACTTTCTCTATGTTCGGCCCGGACTAAAGAAAGTCGAGGCTACGGTTGGAGGGGCTGAGATCTATAGACCGTCGAAGTCCAAACTCCAAACTAACAAGAATGATTAATTTAACTGTCTATAGGATGTCCCACTGAATGGAGATTAGGAACAGCATTCCTACTGAGAATTCAGTATTCCCCCCTAAGTATGGCTCCGTGCGTTTACGGGCTGGGAGCTCATTTTATCGGCGGATAGGTAGGTTCTTCGTGCTATACGGATGTAAATTCTCTGACAGTGGTTTATAAGTTGCGATCGCACCATATTTCATTTGGCAATAGGTCCACAACAAAGCCCAATACTTCTTCGGCCATTATAATCGCCTCATCTACTTCACTTTGTCTCAGGGCTCGTACAGCAGCTTTCCTTCACGCAGAACTTGCACAGTGAATTCATCCTGCGCTCAGGATATCACTCAGACATACATATACACCTGAGCAGCTCCAGCATTCTCAGTATCTACTTTCTATCGAAAGCGTTCCATCCGCTTGGATATATCCGCAACCACTTGATTAATCTCTTGCATATCGCTCTCTAGCAAATACTCAGTCAGTACTTGAAGCAGTCCATCAATATCAACATCGTGACGCAACATCAAAAGCAATATGTCTGTTTCGTACACGCTGACCTTGTCAAACTTGCCCTGTCGATACAGAGAAGGCAGAGCATATAGCTTCAGAAGAATTAAGCCCTCAACTGTACTGGTTCGAACCTTTAAGCTTCCAAAGGTTTTCTCAGTTTCGTAATTTGCCTGTACAAGGCTAAAGAGCTGATTGTCCGTCAGGAACAGAGCAACCTGTAAGTCCCCAAAATTTGCCCTAGCAAAATCTTTATTCTCTTCGGTGACTACAAGTTCTGGAAAGCGCTCAAGACTCTTTCTAGAAAATATGAAATCGATATCTTGAGTATTACGCCCGTCTACGTAGCTGAGTAGCGCCACACCACCTACCAGCAAATAGTCAACCTGACGTTCCTCTAATAGCTTGAAGAGACGGTCAATGATTGCTGTAAGGTTATCGCCATTTGGCATGAGTTCTCTCCAGTTTTTAAGGTCAAACCAGATGCCGTTTTGAACTATTTTGCTAATCGACGATACAGACATAAGGCTACGTCAGCGCTTGTAATTTGATAGATTACGGGCAAGTTCGAGCTGTGACATACATAATTCTAGTATCACAATGCATGGAACGGTATGCCAAAAAACTGACACACACCACGATCTAAATAGCCTCATCAGGGCGACTGCCGTCTTGAGCTAACGTCATAAGCCAACACCAACTGCTTCGCAATCGACTCCCAGGAGTAGCAAGTCTTCGCCAAATACGCACCCCGCTGACCCATCTGGCCACGTAGCTCAGGAGAAGCCAGCAGCCGGGCGATCGCACCCGTAAAAGCCTCAACCTCTCCCTCTACCACCAACCCCGCTTCAGCCCGGTCAATATCCGGCGCAATCTGCACCTCCGGGGTGATCACAACCGGCAACTTTGCCGCTAGGGCCTCCGCCACAGCAATCCCGAAGTTCTCAGAATGGGAGGGCAGCACAAACATATCTGCGCCCTGAAACAGCAGATCTTTATCGCGCCCCGATACAAACCCACAAAACGTCACCTGGTCGCCAATGCCCAGCGCATTTGCCAAGAGCTTGAGCGCATCCAAATAGTCGTCTTCCCCCGAACCCGCGATCAGCGCGTGAAACGGCTGACCTTGTTCTTTTATCCGCTTGAGCGATCGCAACAACAAATCAGGCTGCTTCTTATAATGAATTCGAGAAAGAAACAACACCACCGGACAATCTGAATCAATCCGATAGCGATCCCGCAGCTGCGCAGAAGCATCCGGAATTTCTACCGGTAAGGGAACGCCTAAGGGCAGCGTCACCGTCGGCGTCTTCAAGCCAAAGTGTCGAATATCTTCCGCTTCGGCCACCGTCGTACAGTGGATCGCCGCAGCACGAGTCAGGTTTCGCCGTTCAATGAGCGTGGTATAAATCTGTTTTTTTCGTTCACTCTGCGACAGTGCCCAAGGGGCGAGTTGGCCCATGGTACGAACGGTGTAGGGAACCTTTTTCCAGCGGGCGATCGCAGCTGCGCAAGTGGGCAAATAAGAAAAAAGATAGTGATTGTCCAACAAGTCGTAGTTGGCTACGTTTTGCCACAGCCACGCCGTCGCGGCTCGCGAAAAGATAAACTCCTTCAGCGGTGGCCGGTCGTAAGGGAGAAACCACACAGGGACAGATAGCGCCCCTTCGAAGCAATAGTCTATCCGTTTGCTAGTAGGAACAGATACGCCATAGTCAGTCGTGACGATTTCAGCGTCAATGCCTAGCTCGCGCAGTGCCCACACCAAATTCATCGCCACCCAGTGAGGTCCGCCCAGCTCCGGGCTCAGCGAAGGGATGACGTGCAGTATCTTCATAGGGGCAGTCGGGCAGGGGCTTGCAAATTCAGGTCAGCCTGCAGCCTAAACTCAGCTGCAGTCAGCACCAAAATCATAGCGCCTGACGCGTCGCCAAATGCACACACTACCTAATCGCAGCGAAATCCTTCGCGCCTTTGTAGCTCATCCGCCGAGACTGCCTGCGAGTAAATTCACTCACGGTGGGATTACCACTCGCCAAAATCACGCCCTGCGCCTGCTGCCATAGGTCGTGAGGCACTCGGTTCACGCTGTATTCACCCGATTCAGAACGAGTAATCCAGTACCATTCATTCTGCTGGCATTCGCCGCACCAAAAAGCCTCAAGCCACTCGCCCTGTAGGGGTACCGTCGTATGGCTAGCCATCACCATTAGCGAAACCTTGCGGCCCATGCCCCGGTCCCGCAGATGCTCTGCCTTATCTGCATACAGCCTGTGCTTTTGGCTGACACTGTCTAGATAGCAGCCATGAATCGGGCAAAAGATTCCTCGCCGCTTAGACCGTTTCCGGTTACGCTTTTTTTGCGTTGTCATTGCAGTTTCTGGGTGTTGTTTCTAGAGGGGCCAAAATGTAGACGCAACACATTAAAGCGCGATCGCACACAAGCACCAACCGTACGCGCCTCAGTACGCCAAGTTATTTTCGTTACTGCGCGCCTGACCGCTTAGCTGGCGCGGCTTTTAGCACCTGCAGATACTGCCCTGAGATTTGTTTTAGCGTAAAGTTATTTTGCATGTAATGGCGGCTAGAGGCACCTGCGCGACTGGCCTCTTCCCGATTCTTTGAGAGATACTTTATGTAGTTTGCCAGCGCCTGAGCATCGCCATTGTCAAATGCTGCACCGCCCTGAGAAATTTCTAACAGCGGTCTCAGGTAGGACTGTGGCGGACAGATTGCCGCAATCGGTCGGCCCGTGGCCATCGCGGGATATAGCTTACTAGGCGCGACTAGGCTCTCCATGCCATCAGCCACGCTGACTAAAGACAGGTCACAAGCTGTCAGTGAATAGGGCAGTACTGCCTTTTCTTGGTAAGGCAAAAACCGAAAGTTCTGCAGCCCAAGCGCTTCTACATCCTGTATGAGCTGCTCTCGCTTTGCGCCGCCGCCGATGCAAACGAACAAAATAGGCTCATCCTTTAGCCGCTGGGCAGCCTCTAGCAGCGTTGTAATGTCGTGACAGCGACCCATATTGCCCGAATACAGCACAACAAACTTGTCAACGAGGTCATGCTTTTGTGCAAACCAGTTTTCTTCTTTTGGAATTGGAACAATTTTCTGATCATTCGACCAGCTGTGAATAACAGAAATCTTGTGCGCAACTTCTGGGCAGTGTTCAACAATTCTCTGCTTCATCGAATCGCTTAGAACAATAATGCCTGCAGAGCGTCGCCATACTTGACGATTAATAAATCGCCACAACCTAGCGATAGGATGGTCAGCTCTCACCACCTCTAGCTCAACAGCGATATCGGGATACAGATCGTACAGCAAGCAAACGTAGGGCAACCGGAGAAAAAGATTGGCAAGATAGCCAATCACAGGTAAAAAGGGTGGCGCCGTAGTTACCAGCAGCACCTGATAGCGTCTAGCCTGCTTGGCCAAGTGAGCGATCGCCCGCATAGCAAACAGTAAGCCATTAATCGCCTTGCCTCGAATACGACCAGGCACCAGCTGACTCACGCGCGATCGCTTCACGAGTACCCGGCCCTTACGCTCCGTCTTGGGCGCTTCTTGCTCAGCAAACGCGTAGCCGGGCTGCCCCGTAAAGACGCTCACATCGACCCCCTGACGGCCCAGCTGACCCACCAGCTCCTCAATGAGCTGACCAGTCGCAGCAAAATCAGGCGGAAAGAACTGCGTCAAAGTCAGTAGCTGCAGCGCGCCAGACTCCGACACAGCCGCCGAATTTACTACGCGCTCCTTAGATACTCGAATATTCCGAGCTAAAGGCTGTTCGAGCACCATGTATCCTTCCTTAGTACAAAACTAGCCATACAAACAGACAAAAGCAACTTTCAATAGCGACCTGTGGTAGCGCTTAAACGGGTACCAAAGCGCTCAAGCAAAGAAGACTGCAGTGACAAAATCAATCGTTATCATTTATGTTGCAGTGCAGCGGCAAAGCCATCCTGATTGTCTATTCCTGAAGTAGACCTTCCTACAAAATAGGTGCTGTATCTACGTAGTTACTTTTCCCAATGCCAGACTCAAACTAAGCAGCAACGATAAAAATAAGCAGGAATTCTTGATAAAACACATTACCGGAAATCAACCACCCAGCGCTAGCTTCATAGGAGATACCTATCTGCCATACACCACCGTGGAGCGCCACCTAGTCAGCGCTACCTAAGCGCTGACCCTAGCGCTGGTTCGAACTTTGGCATAGTCGGAATGGGGCTGGCCAACAGCAAAAGGAGCCAGTGCCTTAGTTCGCCATTGTCCGTCCACCATCGTCACGATGAAAGGACAAACAACGATTTTTTCAGGCTGATTGGGCTGTACATCTATCCGTACAAAGCTATGAAACTTACGCTGCTTGCGCGAGCTGCCATGCACCCCCGCATAGAGTTGAGACTCTGCAACCACGTCTGTCTCGCTGCGCCCTCGCCGAACAACATTCTCTAAGAGGTCTTTACCCATGCGGCGCTGTCGTCTCAGGCCAAAGCCGCTGCCACCACACACGAGCCAATCGGTCTGGCTATCGGCATAGGTCGTTTGCGCCGTCTTCACATGCTCCAGGCAATGAGCATGGCCGCTTATCACCACATCTACCAAGGGATAGTTCTGTTCTAACCCGTGATCTCTTAGCGCTAGGGCTGCCCGGTCGAACACATCGCGCAGATGCTGTCGCACCCACAGCGTATCCGGCTGCTGCCAGCGATAGCCTTCAGTCGTGTAGGGAGAATGGTGCAGATAAATGATACGCCCTGTGACATCGGGTGATCGCCAAGAGCGGATCAGCTCGCGCTCTAGCCAAGCTAGCTGTTCGTGATCAAAGCCCTTTTTCTCCGGCGACCCGTTCCAAGTGTTTGAATCAAGCGCAAAGAAATCGACGCCCCCATAGTGGAAGGTGTAATACCGATTAGGCAAGCGAGTAAACTGCCCTGGGCGATAGTCCAAGCAGTGCGTTGCCGGGTGGTTACGGTCTACCGACGAGCCAACCGGGGAGGAGCTTCCAGAGAATTGAGAAGATGGAATAGAAGCGCGGTAGTGCGCCGCCAAGTGAACAGAAAGATCGTCTTCAGACAGTTTAGATAAGTCATCTAAAAACGTCTGGCCGTAAGCTTCTGCGCCGTAACCACCATACCCACCAAGATCGATGCCAAAGCGCTGGCGCAATACATCACAGCAGCGACGCCGCAACGCCAACCACAGCCTATCGGTGCGAGCAGGTTTGGCATAGTCGTGGTTACCCGGCACCGGTAAAAGCGGACGCTTGAACACGACGTCTCCGCTGCGGTAGGCTGGGCTACTTGGCAGCTGAGAGAGTAGCTGCCGGTACGGCGACAGAAATCCGGTGAAATAGTTTTGGTATGTGCCAGCTGGGTAAGTGACATCTCCGGTATGCAATACAAACCGGCTCTCATTGACGTAGGGCTGCATCTGCTGTGCAAACGCCTCTACAAAGGGAAGCATCTCATCGGCTGAAGCGGCATTACCAGAGTGGCCTGCGTCTGTATCGCCCATCACCAAAAAAGAGAAGGGCTCAGCTCCAACGGGGGCATCCGCGATCGCCAAACGCGTTTGGTCTATACCGCTTTGAACCAGTTTTGGGTGCTGCCACTGCACTTGGCGCGATAGCACCGACGAACCAAACGATTTCGGCCTAGAGGGAAAGGTCATTGTGGTTGGTTGAAGAGGTGTCAGAACTTGTCAAATCAGCCGTGGAAGGATTGATGCTGCTGGCTAGCTCTATGTTGCTAGAGAGCATATTCGGAGCATCCGAGCCATAGTTGTAGTAGCGGTAGCCACTATATCGGTTCGAGCGGATGCCATTGGCCACTACGCCCAAGGTCGTAATCTGCGCCAGCTTCAGGGTCTCAATCGTTTGCTTGAGCACGTTCCGATCTGTCCGGCCCATTCGGGAAACCAGCACTAGTCCATCCGTCCGCTGACCAATCAGGCTCACGTCTGCCAGACCGGTCGTCGGCGGCGCGTCGTATATCACCAGGTCAAAGCAGCGCTCGAACGTACCCATCAGCTGCTGCATCTTCCGAGAAGCCAGTAGCTTCGTCGGGTCAGGCGGAATCTGCCCCGCCGTCAGCACAAAGAGCTGGCCAGAAGGCGTCAGCTGCTTAATGGCAGACTTCAGAGGCAAATCATCTGCAATCAGGTTAGAAAGGCCCAAGTCATTATCAACATCGAGTCGCTCATGCACCTGCGGCTTGCGCAGGTCTACATCTACAATCAGCACGCGCTGGCCCATGGCAGTCGCCACCTGAGCTAGGTTGGCACACACCGTAGACTTGCCATCTCCCGGCATCGCAGAGCTAACGATAATGGAGCGAATGGGGTGGTCAGAGCTGAGCATGCGAATATTTGTATGCAGTACCCGTAGCGCTTCCAAAAAGCTAGATTCGCTATTGCCGTAGCCATAGCCATCGTTCTGTGGCTTACCGATGCGAATTTGAGAAACCGTGTCTACCAGAGAAGCGATCGCACCCTTTTCAGGCGTCCGTCCATCTCTCAATTCACGGTTGAAGGGCAGCATACCGAGCACGGGCAGCTTAGTCCCCACCTTCAGCTCATCAATATCGTGATAGACGTTATCCAATTTTTCTAGCAGCATGGCAGCCGCGAGCCCGGCCAGCAGGCTAACCACAAAGGCCATCAGCAAGCTCCGCTGTAAATTGGGCGAAATCGGCTGCGTCTCTTGCACTGGCACTTCAATCAGCTGCCAAGGGATCTCCGTCTGCGCCGCTTCTATCTCAAGCGTTTCCCGGGTGACCTGAAAGCGACTGAGCGCATCTGTTGCAATCTCCAGCTCCCGCTGCAAGTCGGTATATTGGCGAATCAGCGTCGGCAGTGCACTCATGCCTTGGGCAACCTGTTGCTCCGCCGAAGAGAGCAAGTCGCTTTGCGCATTGGCCAGCTGAAACTCATTAGCAGCAACGGCCTGCTTCGTGCCGACAACGCGCTGCGCCTCTTGCTGCAGCAGCGGCACAATATTTGCCCGCTGCTCTTCTAAAACGCGAATAGCCAGACTATCGGGAGAGAATCGCGTTAGCTCCTCTGCCAGCTTTGTTTCTACAGATCTCAGCTCGCTGAGCAGCTGCTGATAAATGGGAGCCTCTTCGAGCGCGCCCAACGTGCCAGAATCATCCTGCAAACTTTCAGCAGTCTGCCCAATCACGGCCATTTGCCGGTCGAGTTCGAGGCGCTGCTCAGTGAGGCTACCGGCCTGCTGAGAGAGCTGGCTCGCATGCACATCTGGCGTAATAAAGTTGTGCTGCTGACGAAAAGATTCTAGGCGGTTTTGGATGCTGTCAACCTCGGCCCGCAGATCGGGAAGCTGATTTTCAACAAAGTTGATCCCCTGCCGTAGGTTTGTTTGGCGCTCTTCTAAAGAGTATTTCAAATAGGTCTTGGAGAGCTGATCTAGAACAACCTGAATCTGCACGGGATCAGGGCCTGAGTAGCTCACTTCCAAGATCTTGGTATCGCCAACTCGATTGATTTTCAAGTTGTCTAACAGCTTCAGATAAGTGAGGTCAGGATAGGTTTGCCGCAGCTGCTCCGCCAGCGGCTCAATGAGTTCCGGGCTGCGCAAAACCTGCACCTGAGTCTCGTAGTCGAGGCCGGATTTATTCGGAACCTGCTCACCCAGAATAGACGTCAAATCGGAGAAATCATCCTCCGCATTGACCGGCTCTACCAGAACTCGAAACTGTCCTTCGAAGATTTCTTCCTGGTTGATTGCTCGGCCTGTCATTAGAGTCATCGCAACGGCAGCGACACCGGCAATCACCCAGGCTCGCCGCCGGACCATGGCCAGCAGATTTCGCAGGTCGCTATCTTCTTCTTGTTGGGCATGGAGCTGCCAGGCAGCCAGCATAGAAGAAGACGCATCCACAGGCGCGGCAGAAATGGGAACGGGGGAGGCACCGTTTCCATTGAGTGTTGCCGGAGAGAGAGGAGAGGGAGAAGTTTCCATGCGATCGCACGATAAAAATAACTGAATAAAGACGAACTGAGTAACGAATGAGGAACCAAATCGCCAGAGCCAAACCTCAATCTAGGGTGGCTCCGGCGCAGTGCCAAAAACAAACCTAAAAGAACAATCTAAAAGGCGCGAGTAGCTGCATCACCGGGCCGAGCACACTGCCCAAAGAATCACCAAACCGAGCGCGGCCATTGCGCCCTACCAGCACCACATCATTGTTTAAGAGCAGCGGATTCTTTTCCGAATCTAGCCCTTCAGAGAGATCCACCTCAATCTGTCGCTGGGTCACGCTCCCGTTAGGATTTACCCGAATCAGCTCCACCGTCTCAGTAGAGCGCGTTGTAAAGCCACCGGCAGCCAGCACCGCCTGATTCAACGTTGTATTGGGCTGCACCTGTAGCTGACCAGGAGTTTCCACCTCGCCAACCACATTCACCTTCACACCTTCCGGCGAGAAATTTGCGGCTGCCATCTGCGATAGCTCATCCGGCGTAACCTCACGAGCTTCCGGAATAATCACCGTATCGCCCTGCTGCAAAACTAAATCCTGACTGAGATCGCCCTGTTGCAACAGCTGCCAAAAGTCGATATCGATCAGCTGCTCGGCGCCACTTCGGGTGAGCCGACGCACCTGAATTCGCTGAATATCCGCAGAGGGCTTAATGCCACCCGCAGTCTGCACTGCCTGGGTTACCGTGGTCCGCCCCTTCGCCTCAGCGCCCCCAAATTCGTAAGCGCCGGGCCGGAAGACTTCACCCACCACCGCCACCACCATATCCTGCTCCACAGCAGAAGAGAGGTTAGACGCCGAGAGTCGGTTTGTTTCCGCCAGGTTCACCGTTTCAGTTTCGCCGATGATAATGGCGTCGCCATCGCGCAGGGGTAAATCTTGTCGCACATCGCCGTCATTGAGCAGTGCCCATAGGTTGAGAGTTGTTGTTTCAGTTTCGCCGCGGCCATTGGTACGGCGCAGCTGCACACTGCGTAGGTCAGCAGCCTGCGTCACCCCGCCTGCTGTTTGGATGGCTCTAGCCACCGTAGGCACTTGCGCGTCGCCCTCTGGGGTGAGCGTGTAGAGACCGGGCGCGCCTACCTCGCCAGCGATCGCAACCCGCATCGGCCTAGGCACTTCCAATACCACCGTAATTTGGGGATATCGCAGCTCCGAACGGTAGGCAGCAGCGATAGCTTTTTCAGCCTCCTGAGGCGTCAAGCCGTTGACATTAACAGGGCTAATCGCAGTCAGATTGACCGATCCATCTGCCAGCACCTGCTGACTGCCGCTGTATTCTGGCACGTTAAAAATTTCGACACGAATGGTGTCACCAGGGCCAAGCACGTAGGCCGAATTTAGCTGCGCCGCTGGCTGAGTAGTGGTAACAGGGGCTGCGGCTTGAGGTGCGATCGCAGGCTGAACCTGACCCGGCGCACTTAGCGCTTCTTCCTCTACTACCAGCTGTGGCAATGCCTCTGCCGCAGATTCGCTTTCGGGCAACGCCAACGCAGTTTGAGATTGACCCACTTCAATAGCGCCTGCAGCACAGATCGCCCAGATTCCTGCAGACACTAGCCGCTGCCGCTTCCATTTGCTTGCCATTAGTACAGCACTAACCCCTTAGATATTAGAGATATAAAAAACTATTCAACAACTTTCAGCAGTAGCCATCGAACAAAAGCATTTTCGACAGATTGAAAAAGTTGTAAGGTACTTGCACGCTATTTCGACAGCTATAGCCTGAACTATCAACAGCCTAAGCTACCAGTTGCCAGAAGCTGACGAGACGTATTCATCAAGCCAGCTTGGTTTGAAGTCTACCCACCATTACGACCGCCCTAACGCATTTTTTCAAACAGAGAGTCTGTTTAAAGGCCTCAGTTTAGGCGTACAGTAATCCAGACATAGAGAACACTCACATACTAGGCCTTGGTCCGTAATATCTTTTCAGTAGAATTTCTGATTTTTGAATATCTCACTAAATTTCGCCCTATCTCTCTGTATTGATACAGAAACAGAACGTAATTTCACTTAAGTAACAACACGGCAGTCGGCGGCAGGGACTTCTTAAGTGCCCTTAGAAGAACAAGTCTAGCGAGACCCGGCTCACTACCGAGAACGGCTATCCAATGCGTCTCTGAGGCCGTCTCCCACATAGTTCACACTCAGCACCGTGAGAAAAATCGCCAGTCCTGGAAAAATCACCAGATGGGGCGCACTTGCAATGTAGTTTTGCGCATCAAACAGCATGCGTCCCCAGGTCGGCACATCCGGCGGAAAGCCAATCCCTAAGAAGCTCAGCGTAGATTCTGTGATAATGGCATTGCCCACCCCGAGCGTCGCAGCCACAATCACCGGGCCAATCACATTCGGCAAAATGTGCCGCCATACAATCCGGGTCGGGTGTGCTCCCAGCGACCTAGCTGCCTGCACAAACGTTCTCTCTTTTGTTGCCAAAAATCCCGCTCGCACCAGCCGCGCCGTAGACATCCACGTCAGCCCACCAATCACCAGAATAATCAGCACAAAAACACCCAGCTCCGGCCCCGCCACTCGCCGCATAGAATCTCGAAATAAATAGATAATCAACAACAACAAAGGCAGCTGCGGCAGCGACAAAAACAAATCTGTCAGTCTCATCAGCGCGTTGTCAATCATTCCACCACAAAAGCCCGCCACCATACCAATAACGGTGCCAAAAGAGATAGATACCAGCATCGCGGTGATGCCGACAGCAAGACTCACCCGTCCGCCCCGCAGCAGTCTCGCCAGCTGGTCTTGTCCTAAATCATTTGTGCCGAGGGGATATTGCGAGCCGGGGGGCTGTAGCGCCCGAGTAAAGTCTATGTCGCTGTAGGAAGCGGTGTACAGCAGCGGTCCGACTAACACGCCCACTATCAGCACGATGAGCACTGCTGAACCGAGTAAGGCCATGCGATCGCGCCGAAACCGAGTCCATGCCGTCCGCTTCACAGGCTGCTGTAGCACTGCAGATACCTCCAACACACTATCTGGCGCACTGTTTGGCGCACTGTCTGGCGCACTATCTGGCTGAGTGAGAGTCATGGCAGAGGGCTGGTTGGTAGATTTTCTGATACCAAATGGCCTGACTGTTGGCGCTAATACTGCCTCTGGGCGGGAAAGAGGCGTACTTGAGCCTGCTGTCAAACCGGACGTGTAGCCAAGGTACACCATGGCCGTGGGTATTGCACCATACGGCCTTTTGCTGAGCGATCGCACCCTGACACCGCTCGCCCACCTGCTGCCAAAGCGCGTGCATAGCAGCCGGTGGCGCAGTCCGACAAAAAGCCGCAATGTGTCCATAGTCACCCGTTTTCTGAGGCACCAGCAGCTGGGCATCCCCAGAAAAGTTGGCAAAAGAAGCCGTCAGCGCATCCGGCGGCAGCGACCTTAGATAGGACTGAAAATCGGTGGGGTCTGCCGGGCGAAACGTCGCCGGAAAGACAACGGCAAAAAAAGGATGAGTCTCAGCCGTATAAGGATGAATCGGCACCGGCTTCCATTCAAAGTCAAAAGGCAGCGCTGCCCAAGTGTGATTCCACTGCGCCCTAAAGTCGGCATCTGCGACCAGCGCCTGCGAAACCTGCGCCCAGCTAAAAGGCTCACCCTGAGAATCGACAAACGCCAACAGCTGCGCACCCTTGTGGGCGACATCGACCTCTACCTGCACCACCTGCGCCTGCCGCAGCGGCTGCTCAGAGACCTGTATGCAGTCCGTACTCAATCCCATGACGTTCCCCGCGCTCAACCGTTTGTCTAGGCGTTTTCCACCATTTTTACTGGCATCTTACCGATTCTAAGCGACCGAACCCCAACCCGACTGTTCTCTAAAAGACGCTTATCAGTCAATCGATTGACCATCTCAATCCGCGTCCTCGTTTATTCTGTAACTGTTGGGATGGAACGCTAATGAATAAGCGATTTAATTTTCAGGTATTTAGGCGATTTTGGGCGATCGCAAAGCCCTACTGGCTCGGTGACAAAAAATGGCAGGCACTTAGCTTGCTTGCCCTGATTGTGCTACTGCTCCTTACCTACACCGGCCTCAGCGTACTGATAAACAATCAACGAGGCGAGCTAATCTCAGCGCTATCTGCTAAAAGTGAAAGCCGATTTTGGCAAACTGTGGCCATCTTTATCGGTGTGCTAGTGGCCTATGCACCGCTGCTGGCAGGCTATACCTATCTGCGCGATCGCCTGGGATTAGCCTGGCGTCGCTGGCTCACCGACAGCTTTGTAGAGCGCTACTTTCAAAACCGCGCCTTTTACACTATCAACCAGTTCAACAGCGACCTCGACAACCCCGACCAGCGCATTGCCGAAGACGTCAAAAGCTTCACCCAAGAATCGCTAACCCTAGCCCTAGTCGTCACCGACTCTGTGCTAGAGATGATCGCCTTCAGCGGCGTGCTGTGGGGCATTTCCCGGGAGCTCGTGCTGTTTCTACTCGCCTACGCTGTCTTGGGTACCTTGGTCACCGTCGGCGTCTTCGGTCAACCCCTCGTCAGGTTGAACTTTGAGCAGCTCAAGAAAGAAGCCAACTTTCGCTTTAGCCTAGTGCGCGTCAGAGAAAACGCAGAAGCGATCGCCTTTTACCAAGGCGAAGCCCAAGAATCAGCACAAATAAAATCGCGATTCATGGCGGCCTTCGACAACTACAAACAGCTACTTCTCTGGGAGCTAACGCTCAACGGCCTGACGAATTTTTATGAGTTTGTTCCCTACGTGCTGCCAGCCATTGTAGTCGCCCCAGCCGTCTTCAGCGGCGACGTAGAAGTTGGCAAAGTCAGTGAAGCGCAGGGCGCGTTTATTCGAGTCTTTTTTTCTTTGAACGTGATTGTGGCTAGGCTGCAGTCTCTGACGGCCTTTGGCGCGGGCATCGACCGACTCTATGAGTTTGCCGAAGCGCTTGAGCCAGCCACAGCTACCGAGACAAAGACCCTTGCTGATACGGTTGGAACGAACCAGGAAGAGAAGACGCTGGCAGAAGAAACAGAGAAGAAAGCGTCGGAAGAACAAGATTCACAAGCACAAGATTCACAAGCACAAGATTCACAAGCACAAGATTCGCAAGCACAAGATTCGCAAGCACAAGATTCGCAAACCCAAACCGAAAAAGAACAGGCGATACAGGCTCACGTCCAGCATCACACCATCGCTTTCGAAACTTCACCCGTGCTCTCTCTACAGCACGTTACGCTACAAACGCCAAACCGTCAGCGAACGCTCGTTGAAGACTTGTCCATCTCCGTGACCGCCCACGAATCTCTACTGGTGATGGGGCCTAGCGGCTGTGGCAAGAGTTCTCTGCTGAGAGCGATCGCCGGTCTATGGAATTCTGGCAGCGGCACCATCGCCAGGCCCGACCTCTCAGACCTGTTGTTTCTCCCACAGAAGCCATACATGGTGCTCGGCACCCTCAGACAGCAGTTGCTCTACCCCTACCCACACACAACAATCGAAGACGCCACCCTCACCACCGTCCTCAAGCAAGTAAACCTCGCAGACATTGCAGAACGCTTCGGCGGCTTCGATGCAGAAGAAGACTGGGGCGATGTCCTTTCCTTAGGGGAGCAACAGCGACTAAGCTTTGCCCGCATCCTAGTCCACAAACCGGCTTACACCATCCTCGATGAAGCCTCAAGCGCCCTCGACCAAGAAAACGAAGCCCAGCTCTATCAACACCTGGCAGCAGCCGACATTGCCTACATCAGCGTCGGGCACCGCCCCTCCCTCAAGACCTACCACCACAGCCTGCTAAAACTCGCCGAAGATCATAGCTGGATTCTCCAAACCTTTTAATGCTTGATTCACTTCTACCATTTACGTTTGTTTCGGAGTAGGCACACTACTCCGGCAGGTAACTACTTGGGCTTAAGCATCTTGAAACGCGATCGCACACATCGGACGCACACTTAGCATTCAAAACAGTTCAGCGCTGTGCGTTATCACACTTGAATTATTAAGTTTTGTATCAAATTTTTATATCGGGCTGTCAAGTCAATCTGAGTTTATTAGCCTTGAGAGGCGAACTCGTAATGAGTATGACTTAACAAAGGGCCTTTTCGACAGTCTTACTAAAGAGTTTCAGCAACAACTGCACAACGTGGGCAACAGAAAGACGTCAAAAGAGACATTAAAATTCTCTCTTTTTTCAAGATAGCTTCTTGATTATATTTCTCATCCCTTGTTTCAGTAGTCACCGATGCGCCGTTTACTGTCAGCCCATCGACGACTACACAACACACAATTTAAGGAGACACTATGAGCAGCGAAAGCAAATGTCCGTTTACGGGCACAGCGCAAAAATTCACCGCGAGTACTGGCCGCTCGAACCGTGACTGGTGGCCCAATCAGCTCAACCTCAACATTCTTCATCAGCACGCACCCCAGTCTAACCCGATGGGCGAAAGCTTCAACTACGCAGAAGCCTTCAAAAGCCTTGATCTAGACGCGCTAAAGCAAGATATCTTCGAGCTGATGACCACCTCTCAAGACTGGTGGCCAGCTGATTATGGTCACTATGGTCCCTTGTTTATTCGTATGGCTTGGCATAGCGCAGGCACCTACCGCCTCGGTGACGGTCGCGGCGGTGCGGCCACTGGCAACCAGCGATTTGCCCCGCTCAATAGCTGGCCCGACAATGCCAACCTCGACAAAGCTCGCATGCTGCTATGGCCCATCAAGCAAAAATACGGCGAAAAAATCTCCTGGGCCGACCTGATGATTCTCGCGGGCAACTGCGCCCTAGAATCTATGGGCTTCAAAACATTGGGATTTGCGGGTGGACGCGAAGACGTATGGGAGCCTGAAGATGACATCTACTGGGGCGCTGAGACCGAATGGCTGACGAATAAAGAGCGTTATACAGGTGAGCGCGATTTGGAAAATCCCCTGGGCGCAGTCAAAATGGGCCTTATCTACGTCGATCCAGAAGGTCCCAATGGCGAACCTGACCCCGTTGGCTCAGGCCGCGACATTCGCGAGACCTTCGGGCGCATGGCCATGAACGACGAAGAGACCGTCGCCCTAGTTGCCGGTGGACACACCTTTGGGAAGTGCCACGGCGCAGGCGATGCGGCTCTAGTAGGCCCCGAACCTGAGGGCAGCGGCATTGAGCAGCAAGGTCTAGGCTGGAAGAACCGCTTCGAGAGTGGGGTGGGCGTTCATACCATCACCAGCGGCATCGAAGGCGCCTGGACTAACAACCCCATCCGATGGGACAACAACTATTTTGAAAACCTGCTCGGTTACGAGTGGGAACTTACCAAAAGCCCAGCCGGTGCCCAACAGTGGCGGCCAAAGGGCGGCGCCTTAGCAACGGCAGTACCCGATGCTCACGATCCTTCAAGGCGTCATGCCCCCATGATGACCACCGCAGATATGGCGCTCAAAAAAGACGCTATCTATGCGCCTATTTCACGACGCTTCAACGAGAATCCAGACGAGTTTGCAGAGGTGTTTGCCCGCGCGTGGTTCAAGCTTACCCATCGCGATATGGGGCCGCGTAACCTCTACCTGGGTAAAGAAGCCCCCACAGAAGACATGATCTGGCAAGATCCGATTCCCGCTGTGGACTATCCGCTAATTGACACGCAAGATATCGTCAGCCTCAAAGGCAAAATTCTCTCTTCGGGTCTGTCTATTGCTCAGCTCGTTGGCGCGGCTTGGGGGTCAGCCTCTACATTCCGTAACTCCGACAAGCGCGGCGGTGCAAACGGCGCCCGCATTCGCCTCGCCCCGCAAAAAGATTGGGAAGTCAATAACCCACAGCAGCTAGCGCAAGTGCTAGCGACCCTCACAGGGATTCAAACCGAGTTCAACAGTTCACAATACAACGGCAAAAAGGTTTCACTTGCTGACCTGATTGTGCTCGGCGGCTGCGCGGCCATTGAGCAAGCGGCCAAAAATGCTGGCTACGAGGTGAGCGTGCCCTTCGCACCGGGCCGCGCAGATGCCTCACTAGAACAAACAGATGTGGAATCTTTCACGTATCTAGAGCCAAAGGCAGATGGCTTCCGTAATTACCTTACGAACAAGTCTGAGCTATCGGCAGAAGAACAGCTGATAGATCGCTCACAGTTGCTGACGCTGAGCGCACCCGAGATGACAGTACTGGTTGGCGGTTTACGCGTTTTGAATGCGAATACTGGCCAAGTTCAACACGGCGTCTTTACCCATCGGCCAGAAACACTCACCAACGACTTCTTTGTGAATCTGCTTGATATGAGCACGACTTGGAAAGCCGTTTCTGAGGCAGACAATGTCTTTGAAGGGCGCGATCGCAAAACCGGCGCACTCAAGTGGATCGGCACTCGCGTTGACCTTATCTTTGGCTCGAACTCTCAGCTTCGGGCGATCGCAGAAGTTTACGGCTGCGCTGATTCTCAAAAGAGATTTGTGGACGACTTTGTAGCCGCATGGAACAAGGTAATGACCCTAGATCGCTTTGACCTGAAGGCGTAAAAGCTTCAGTCGCCAAACGCAGCTGTAGCAAATGTCCTGATGCATTAGGACATTTGCGCAGAAGAGTTGCTTGTTGGCTCAGAGGTACAGCTTTTCGCAAGTGTCTTAAGCAACTCTTCGAAAGCTATAGATCTCATTCTGCCAGAAGTTGAGGCTTCTTTGGGAGCCTCTCTTCTGCCTTGCCACACCATATCCGCTATAAAATGAGTCACTCCCAGATAATCTGGAGTTGAACACATGCCGAAAAACAAAGAAGGAAAGGCTGTCCCTGCCGCAACCTTCAAAATTTACGAGAAAACATTTCCACAAACTATTTCGACAACCGATCTTTTTAGCCATAAAACAGTCGTTTTTTTTGCAGTACCAGGCGCGTTTACTCAACCTTATTCACCCATTCAAGTATTGGGATACAACGAATATGCAGATACCTTCAGTGCCAACGGCGTCGATGATATTATCTGCCTCTCGGTAAATGGCCCGTTTGCGTTAGCACGTTGGGCAAAAGAAGAAAAAGCCGACCGCATTCGTTTTATCCCCGATGTCAAAGGTGACTTTACGAGAGGGATGGGAATGCTCATAGACCTCTCTGAAAAGGGAATGGGTCAGCGATCGCGGCGATACTCCATGCTGGTAAAAAATGGCCTGATCGAAAAAATGTTCATTGAGCAGCGATCGCTCGGAGCATTCCCCACTGTTTCCAGCGCAGAAACCATGATGAACTACATAAACCCAGCCGCCCAGAAACCGAAAAGAGTCACTGCTTTAATGCAAATTTGGACAGCGGTCTTATCTTAGCGTTGTCTGAATTAATCGCTCTAAAGTGTGCGCGAGCTATTGACGAGCAACGGCATAAAACATCGATGCTTGCATTCATGTTCGACTTTTAGGCACCGTTTGATCATAATCAGACGGAACGAGACGTGCGCATGCTGAAGCTCAAGCAATGGCTATAACCTTCAGTCTTGTTCATCTAATAGGAAATCTTTTGCCTGCTGAGGAAACTTCTTCATCAGCCACTGGAGCAACTCAAGTTGAGCGTCCCCTTTTGCTCGTCGCACCTGTGCTAAAAGCTTCAGATTTGAAGGTCTTTCTAGCGTCAAGTTTGAAGCTCCTTCATTACAAACAGAACAAATAGCCCTCAAGTTAGAAGGAATATCTGAACCTCCTTGCGTTTTATCGACAATGTGACCAATGTGTAAGCGAGTCTTTCGATTTGTGTCGTAAGGATGCATCTCGCCGGCAACAGCACCACACATCTGGCACGTAAAGCCATTTCTGTCGAGTACAAAAGCTCGCGTTTCTTTAGAAATTGCACGTTCAAAAGCAGGCTGTGGTACCGGATCTTCGAGAATGTATTGACCAGGTTTCAAATCGCCTCGGTCGTTATGCGTTTTGATTTGATAGCCCTCCTCAGATCTTAGTTCTCTGACCCGCCTTGCCCATTCCGTTATCCCTCCCGCAACTTCTCTAAGTTCTTCAGAATCCATCACCTTGCCAACGTTGTTCAAGAAGTGCTCTCTAAGTTTAGATCTCGCTCCCTTCCGTCTTACCATGAAATATCTCTACTATCTCGATATTGAGAACACCGTCTGACGGCTCAGACTCGTGTAAATTGCTGAAGCAACAGCTTGTGACACCGGTGGAGGAAAAGCATTACCAACTTGACGATAGGTTGGTGTTTTTTTCCCAACAAAGTGCCATGTATCTGGAAATCCTTGAATTCTGGCTGCCATCGGTACAGTCAGCCTTGGCATACCATCAAAATTACAGGCAGGTGAGTCATTAGCAATACCCATACCATCGACGCCCAGCTTTGCCCACGCACGCTTAGCACGGGTAGGGCCTAAGTCAGGCCCTCCATGTTTTTTAGAACCGCCTACTAAAGTAGGCGCAATGTCATTCGCCTGCTGTCGCCAGTCTTCAGCACCTTTCCAACCATTAACAGCCATTTGGTCATAAAGAAGCTGTCCAACTGTTTGAGGTCTCTGTTGAAATGATTTCGGCCATAGAAAACTGCCCGACAGAGCTCTTTTAATAGCGACAATAACAACGCGAGGTCTCAGCTGAGACACACCAAAATCCGATGCATTGAGTATTTTCCAATCTACGTTGTAGCCCATTTTTTCAAGCTTAGATTTGAGTAGTAATCTATATTCTTCAAATCTCGGATCTAAGAACCCTCTGACGTTTTCTAGCATTACCGTACGCGGCCGACATTCATCAATCAAGCGTAAAGCTTCGGGAAAAAGATCGCGCTCGTCACGTGTTCCCAACTGCTTACCAGCCTTAGAAAAAGGAGGGCAGGGAACACCGCCAGCCAATAAATCAATACCCTTAAAAGAGGCTCCGTCGAACTCTCTGATGTCACCCTCAATAACATTCCAGCGAGGCCGATTAAATCTGAGTGTGTTACAGCAAGCTTTGTCAATTTCGACTAGTGCCTCAGGTGTAAATCCCGCTTGCTCTATGCCAAGAGCTTGCCCTCCGGCGCCCGCACAAATTTCCAAACACGAAACCTGAGTCATCTCGATCTTTACCCACCCACTCATTTAGTACGTATGTATTTTGATTGTACTACCAATCGCTAGCAGCAACTTAGCTGAAGCAACCACAACTCCGTATCCTGCTTATCTTTAGCATGAGGTCGGCTAAAGGCATTACTTCTTCAGCAGAATGTAGGTTCGGGCGTAGGTTGGCAGCGGCTGTACGGCCTGTTCGTAGGCGCTGCGGCTCGGAAAGACCCCTGCAAAAAAGTCGAGCTGGTGCAAGTTTGGGAGAAAGGCACCGCCGGTGTCTGCGACCATGCCGATCCGGATGTTCTGATTGTTGTCTTCGATGGCGATGATTTTTCCTAAGCCAATGTTGAGCACATCACCTGCGAAGGTGACGCCGGGGTCGATGGCAATTTTGGTCTCGCTGCTGTGCCCGTAGCCCTTGAGCTGATCGACTTCTTTAAAGTACCAGTAGCGCTCTTGCTGCCACTGATCGAGTCCTGGAACGTAGGCGATGCCGTTGTTTTTGTCGACGTTGAAATAGGTGGCGCTGCCGTCTGGGAAGGTGACATAGGCAGTGCCTTGCAGCAACGCATCTTCAAAACTTTCACGGCTGAGGTAGGCAAGCGTTTCTACCTTGCCAAACTCGGCGCCGCCCGGCTCATAAATACCGCTCAGCACCTCTTGCTTTGTGTAGTTAGCAATGAAAGACTCATCGGTCAGATCGTCTTTGAGCCTGTAGACCGGTGTGTTGAAAACTTCTGTGGGCGATCGCGAGCCAGGATGGGTAAACACCGCGTACTTGGTAATCCGCAAGCGGGTTTCATTGAGATTCTGAGGGTCGTAGGCTAGCCAGCGGACGACCTTGAAGTTTTGGTTGATAAAGGTTGCGTCTTTGAGTCGAGTGGGCTGTCCCGCGACCAAATCTTCACTCAACACTTGGATCATGAAGTCCAGCGTATCTAGCACGTCAGAGACTTCCACATCTTGGGTGCCGAGGATGCCGCTCTTGAGAATTTTGGGATCTTGACAGCTCTGTTCGGTGAAGTAGGTGCGCGTTGACTGCAGCGTGCTTAAGAGGGCGTATTCATCAAACTGAATGCCGTAGGCGGGTAGGGTCTCTGTACGAAAGACATCGGTCCCTGGCACCTCGTATTTGGGCGATTGCTGCTCATCGACGACAGTGTAGGTCGAGGTCGTGGCAGGCTGAGGAATTTGGGTGAGCAAATCGCAAAAGTCAGGCAGTTCAGAACTATCCGGAGCTGAGGTGCCCGGGGAACTGCCAGGAACCTGAGCATCTGGCGTTTGGACATCTGCTGAGCCGGGAGGAGGAAGGGGCTGGCTATCGGTAGGCATGGGGGCCACAGGGAGAGCGTCTGGTGAGGCCGCTTCTTGCTGGCTCGGCTCAGTGTCGGGGGCTGCGTTGACCGAGTCTTGGGGCACCGAGCAGCTCTGGCAAAATCCAACGAAAGCTACAGATGCTAGCAATCCTCGTAACCGACGTGTTGTTGTTGTTCCTAACCGTATTTGGGAGCTCAACCCGCAGTACCTTCCTTATCACCAGTTATGATTTCACTTCGTCAGTATATCAAGCCGCTTACCCCCTAGGAAACGGGCAGCTCAGAGCCTTCGCCTGTTCGCTAAATAACAAATTCTCCCGATAGTCTATCGGGCAGTCGATCACGGTGGGTACGTTTTGGGCCAGTGCCGCTTTGAGCGTCGGCACAAAATCTTCTGCCGACTCGATTCGATAGCCCTTTAGGTTCATGCTCTCAGCGAGTTTTACAAAGTCGGGATTGTTGAACTTTATGTAAGAAGATTCGTGATAGTGAGATTCTTGCTTCCACTCGATTAGGCCATAGCCCCCGTCATTAAAGATTACCGTAACAAAGGCAGTGCCAATGCGATGAGCGGTTTCCAATTCCTGACAGTTCATCATAAATCCACCGTCTCCGGTGACCGCAACAACCTTACGATTGGGGTATACGAGCTTGGCCGCAACGCCCCCCGGAATGGCAATGCCCATAGAGGCAAATCCATTGGAAATAAGACAGGTATTGGGCCGGGCGCAGTGATAGTGACGGGCGATCCACATTTTGTGAGCGCCCACATCAGAAATCACAATGTCTTCGGGTGCTAAGACCTGCCGGAGGTCGTACAGCAGCTTTTGGGGCTTGATGGGGAAGCCGGTATCGGTGGCGTATTGCTCATAGTTTTCCTGCATTTCGGCGCGCAGGCTGGCAATTTGGGCGCTGAGCTGATTGCCATTGAGCAGGTCTTTTGGGCGGTGGATGCGATCGCTAATCTCATTGAGCGCATCAGAAATATCACCGACAACTTCCACTGTAGGCACGTAGCTGCTGTCGATTTCAGCCGGGGTCAGCGCAATGTGAATAATCGGCCGGTTGTTATCCGGGTTCCACTTTTTGGGTCCGTATTCGATCAGGTCGTAGCCGATGGTGATGATCAAATCACTCTCATCAAGGGCGCAGGCAATGTAGTCTCGCTGCTGCAGTCCTAGCGTCCAGAGCGATCGCTCGTCGGTATAGTCCAAAACCCCTTTCCCCATAAAGGTATTGGTCACCGGAATATTTTGCTCCCTGGCAAACTGGGTAATTGCCTCACTCGCCCGGTTGCGAATGGCCCCATTGCCCACCAAAATCATCGGATTGCTCGCCTGCGAAATTGCGATCGCTGCCCGCTGCAAACTCTCATCAGACGCGACGGGAACCGCTGGCAAATCTGCCCGCAGTGGCTCACCGCTCGCTGGCATATCGGCAATATTCTCGGGCAGATCGATATGGACCGCGCCGGGGGGCTCGGACTGAGCCATCTTAAAAGCTTTGCGAACAATCTCCGGCGCCGTGTCCGGTCGGACGATTTGTTTGTTCCACTGAGTCACCGGCGCAAACATGGCCACCAAGTCTAGATACTGGTGCGATTCGATATGCATCCGGTCGGTGCCCACTTGGCCAGTAATGGCCACCAGCGGTGCCCGGTCGAGGTTGGCATCGGCCACGCCGGTCATCAGGTTCGTCGCCCCCGGCCCCAGGGTAGAAAGGCACACCCCAGCCTTACCGGTTAGTCGCCCATACACATCGGCCATGAAGGCTGCGCCCTGCTCGTGGCGAGTGGTAATAAACTGAATCGAAGAGCGCTTGAGGGCCTGCAGCAGCTGAAGGTTTTCTTCGCCAGGTAGACCAAAGATGTACTTAACGCCTTCATTTTCTAGGCAGCGCACGAGAAGTTCAGCAGTATTCATGGGAATGGAGATAGAAATAGTAGGAAATTGTGCGTTTGAATATCCAAGCGTTTAAAGATTTTGAGCCAGATTTTGAGCAACCGACCGTAATTCACCAATACCTCTATTTCACCCAAACCGTCTTCGCATTAACAAATTCTAAAAGTCCGTAGCGGCCCAGCTCTCGCCCGTAGCCCGACGTTTTTACCCCGCCAAAGGGCAGGCGCGGGTCAGATTTTACCAGGCCATTGATAAACACAGCACCCGCGTCGAGTTCGTCAATGAGCGTTTGTTGTTCTTCCAAATCGTTCGTCCAGGCGCTCGCACCCAGACCAAACGCAGTGGAATTGGCAAGTGCGATCGCATCATCAATACCCGCGACCCGAAAGACTAAGGCAACCGGCCCAAAAAATTCTTCTTGGCCAGCAGGTGTCCCCGGTGGAATCGCCGTTAGGATAGTCGGCGGATAAAAGTTTCCTCGCTGCAGAGCCTCCGGAAGCTGCCGCTGCAGAGCGTCTACATCACCGCCAATTAGAGCTGTGGCCCCCTGCGCTAAGCAAGCGCGAACCTGCTGATCTAGCACCTTAAGAATATCCGGGGTAGCCAGAGGACCAATCGTGGTCTCGGGCAATCTCGGATCGCCCACTTTTTGGCTAGCAAACGCCGCCGCTAGGCCCTGTTCAAAGCGGTCGGCAATCTCCTCAGCCACAATAAAGCGCTTAGCTGCAATGCAAGACTGGCCATTGTTGATCAGCCGGGCTGTTGCAGCCGTTGCGATCGCACTCTCCAAATCTGCACTGGAAAGCACAATAAACGGATCGCTACCCCCCAGCTCCAGCACAGACTTTTTGATGTGTTTTGCCGCTGTCGCAGCCACCGCCGCCCCCGCCGGTCCGCTACCTGTAAGGCTCACCGCCCGGACCCGCTCGTCGGCAATGATGGGCGCTGTCTGGCTAGCGCTCACAAGTAGGGTCTGAAAGGCACCCGGCGGAAACCCTGCCTGGGAGAAGATATCTGCGATCGCCAGGGCAGACTGCGGCACATTTGAAGCGTGCTTGAGCAGCAGAGTGTTGCCCGCCATGAGCGCCGGAGCCGCCGCGCGAAACACCTGCCAAAGCGGAAAATTCCACGGCATGACCGCGAGCAGCACACCCAACGGCAAAAAGCGAACGTAGCTACGGCTCGCATCAGTGCTCGCAGGCTCATCTACCAGAAAGGCCTGCGCATGTTCGGCGTAGTAGCGACAAACCCAAGCGCACTTTTCAACTTCTGCGATCGCACTACCCAGTGTCTTACCCATCTCCAGCGTCATCAGTTCGGCCAGCTGAGCTTTTTGCTCAAGTAGCAGCGTCGCAGCCTGTTGCATCCACTCACTGCGCTGCCCAAACCCTGTCTTGCGATAGGTTTCAAACGTGCTCTGAGCCTGTGCGATCGCCGATTCTATTTGCTCTTCAGTCAAGGCAGAAAATGTTTTCAGAGTTTCTCCCGTCGTCGGGTTGATACTTGCAATAGACATACTGACCACTCGTCCCTTTCGCCTTGCTTGCCTCCTCTATTTTCCCTCCCAATCGACCAGACAGAGTGAAGCTGCCGCCGTTTGTATAGGTTCGTATAAAAAAGAAAAGCGGCCCAAAACAGATTGCCTGCTGTGGGTCGCTTTCATTTCATCTTTCTTAATCAGATTTTTCTCAGCTGGCTGTTTTTCAACTAGCTTTTCAACTGGCAAAAAACCTAAGCAGAAGCTACGAGCTGCTTAAAGCCTTTACCTGCAGAGAATGCCGGCACAGTCGTTGCAGGAATCTTGATGGTCTGACCTGTTTGAGGGTTGCGGCCATCACGAGCCTTGCGGCTGCGTGGCTCAAAGCTGCCAAACCCTACGAGGCTCACCTTTTCACCACCCGCGACAGATTCCATGATCGATTCGATAACAGCGGATAGCACAGCATCAGCATCCTTTTTGGAGACTTCAGCTTTGTCTGCAACCATGTCAATTAATTCAGCTTTGTTCATTTAGGATAAAAACCCCGAAACTTCGATAGTAGTTTTAGCACAAGAAGTAGTAGAACACAAGTACTATTTCCTTAAAGAAATCCTTAAATACCGGCGATCTATCGTTGAGAAAGCAGCCAAAAGCAGAGAAATCTCCAGCACCAAATCAGTAAATTCAACTAAATAAAGGCACGATCTCTATCTTTGTTCAGCCTTTAAAAGCCCGCTATCTCGCTACTTTGAGCACGCAAAATATAGAGCATTGCAATTAAGCGAGAGATTGCCCCGTGCGGCTGTCATTTTCTCTATAACCCTCGCCAGACAGACATCACAGGGGTTTTTCCAAAAACACTCAACTACCAGATTGTTGTTTCTAACCATCAGAAAAGACGGTAGAAGCGAAGCTATACGGTCCGATAGGCCAAGTCTTATTGAGCACATCTTGAAAAGATATAAAACACCCATCGACCCCGCGATTCTATTGGCTCCGAGTCATTAGGCAAAACCCCTTTAAAGCCGCTCGACATATTTATTATTTTTATTTGTTCGGTGAACAAACGTAACGGGTTTGGCATTAGCGCAGCTGCTGAGATGGCTTAGAAAAAGGTATCGACAGGCTTTGCACCTACAAAAAACTGCCGCCGTCATCCGCCATATGTACTAAGGTCGCCCTCTTCTCGTCACCTTCGTCTACGAGAAATGTCGTTCTCTTTTCAGCCAGAACGTCGCTTATTCAAGGTTTACAAAAATCACGGAACAATCCACCAAACCTAGACGCCTGAGAGATATATCAATTTGCCAGCGCAATCTGCCAGAAGCATCTGGCCACTGCTAACGCGACGAAATATGCACGCTTCAAGGCCGTCGGCCAGCTTTGAATTTGTTGCATAGCGCTTTTCCAAAGCCGACCTAAAAAAACTCAATACTCAGAACTTCCCAAACCTATGAGCCTAGCCAATCCTGATTTTTCCGCACCATGGTCTGATGGCGAATCAAACCGTCTGCCCGGTGACAACTCCCCTGCACCTACCCAAGGCGAATTTGCACCCCTTACCCTAGGCAAAACCCCTCGTAACATCGCCTTTGTGGACACGGCGCTAGCCTCACTCGACACCCTTATCAAAGGTTTGGAAGACACCCAAGTTGTTCTGATCGACAGTCAAAAAAATGGCATTGCTCAGATCACCAAAACCCTGGCTAACTATGAAAATCTCAGCGGCGTCCATATCTTCTCCCACGGCAGCGATGGCCTTTTGCAGCTAGGCGACACGATTCTCACTCACCAATCTATCGACAGCTACGGCGAAAGCCTGCAGCAGTGGGCAGCTGCTCTCTCTGCCGAAGCGGACCTGATGATATACGGCTGCAACTTGGTCTCTGGAAAAGGCGGCGACCAGCTAGTGAGACGCATCGCCCAGCTCACAGGCGCTGACGTAGCCGCTTCAAACGACCTCACCGGTAAAGATGGCGACTGGCAGCTAGAGGTCTCGACAGGTGATATTGAAAGCGACATTGCCCTATCTGCCTCAGCTCAGACAAGCTATGGGGGCAACCTGGCACTGCTAACCAATGGAGACTTTGAGCAGGGCCTGACCGGCTGGAGGTCATTGCGATCGCCTGCTAGTCTCTCTACCGATGCCTTCTCTGGCAGTGCCGCCCTCGAAATTACAGGCACCAGCAAAGGCGCCAAGCAAATCGTCGAAGCCGCACCCAACGAAGTCTATCGGTTTACCGGAAACGCAAAAACAACCTCCGCTGGTCGCTCCATTGTCGACCTTAAGTTCTTTGACCAGGCTTTTAAGCGCGTAGGCAGCGTCGTCTCGCAGGATATTTCCAGCAGTAGCTGGGCAGACTTCACCATCGAAACAACCGCGCCTAGCGACGCAAGCTTCGTACAGGCAAGAGCCTACAAAACCGCGAACGACGGCAGCTTCTTTGTCGACAACCTCACCCTTGAGGGCGCAACGGTCGCGCCACCACCGCCCCCAACCAGCGGCGAAGAGCTACTCACCAATCCGGGGTTTGAGTCTGGCCTAGCGGGCTGGAAAACCGCAACCGGCACCGAAACGACCTCCTCCGATTCATTCTCAGGCGGTCAGTCTCTCTTGCTTTCTGCAGCGGGTAGCGGCACCCGGCAAACTGTCTCAGCCGTCGCCGGTGAACGCTATAAAATAGCTGGCTACGGCAAGACCGATAGCAACAGCTACGTTGGCTTCCGCTTCAAATTTTTGGACGCCAACAACAAAAAAATTGGCGGCAATATCAGCACTCGCATCACCAGTAACGACTGGCAGCTCTATGAAGCAGAAGCCGTTGCCCCACCAGGCACGCGCTCCATCTTCGTTTGGACGTACAAGGCAAAAGCCAGCGGCGACGCCTACATTGACCAGCTCTCACTCTCCACAGTCGGCAGTACGCCACCGCCACCACCACCGACCGATACCACCGCACCCACGGTAACGCTCAATGCCAGCAACGTCGATAGCTCAGCTAGCAGCTACGACTTCACAGTGACCTACAGCGACAGCACCGCCGTAGATATCTCTTCTATTGATGATGGAGACATTCGGGTGAGCGGACCCAACGGGTTCAGCCAGGCAGCCACCCTAGTGAGCACAAACAACAACAGCGATGGATCGCCCCGCACCGCGAGCTATCGGATTACACCCCCAGGCGGCAGCTGGGACAGTAGTGACAATGGCAGCTATGCGATCGCACTCAACAACAACCAGGTAAGCGACACCCTCGGCAACGCCGCCACTGGCACCAGCCTAGGCAGCTTTTCAGTCAGCATTGCAGCCTCTTCAACGCCCAGCCTAATCGGGCTAGAAGACAGCACCCTATCCGTCGATGAAAGCGCCGGGACAGCGACCGTCACGGTCTTACGAAACGGCGGCAGCAATGGCGTGCTCACAGTAGACTACAGCACCGTCGCTGGCTCAGCCACTGAAAATGTAGACTACACCCCCACCGCTGGCACCCTCACCTTCGCCGATGGCGAAACCCAAAAATCCGTCGACATTGCCATCTTGAACGACAATACGCCCGAGGAGCAGGAAGCCTTTGGATTCGCCATTGACAACGTAACGGGCAATGGCACCCTAGGCGCTCCCCGCACCGCCCAAATCTCCATCACCGATGACGATGGCTTCACCTACAACGGCAATCAATATGTATTGACCAACGGCGCGAAAACTTGGGAACAGGCCCAAGCCGAAGCAAGAAGCCTCGGCGGCAACCTAGTCACTATCAATGCAGCCGCTGAGGAAGCCTGGCTAAAGCAAACCTTCGGGGAAAATGAGGGCTTTTGGATAGGCTTGAACGACGTCGATACCGAAGATCAGTTCGAATGGGTCAGCGGCGAACCGCTCACCTACACCAACTGGGCCCCCGGTGAACCCAACGATGGCGGCTTCATAGGTTCTCAGGACTACGGCTGGATGAACTTTGGTAGCACCCGGCAGTGGGATGACAATGGGGCTGATGCGACTTTTCGAGGCATTGTTGAAATTGGGGACTTTAACGGTCCGCCAGTCGGTCAGGGGAACGGCCTCAAAGGAGAATATTACAACAACACCGACTTCACTGACCTAGCGGTTACCCGCACGGACGCGTCTGTAGATTTTGACTGGGGGTTTGGCTCTCCCGCTTCGAATATCGCTAGTGACACCTTCTCAGTGCGGTGGACCGGCAAGGTCGAACCGCTTTACTCAGAGACATACACCTTTCAAACCACCAGTGACGACGGCGTCAGGCTGTGGGTGAACAACCAGCTGATCATTGATGAATACCGGGACCAGGGGGCCAGTACTTACAGCGGTACCCTTACCCTAAACGCGGGCCAGCAGTACGACATTCGCATGGAGTACTACGAAAATGTGGGGGCCGCCGTGGCCGAGCTGGCCTGGTCGAGTGCGAGCCAGCCGCTACAAATTATTCCGCGATCGCAGCTCTATTCTGACCCGGTCGACAGCCGGAACCTCACCCGTCAAACCGTTGTCTCCGGCCTCAATTTCCCCACCTCCATCGACTGGCTCACCGACGGCTCAGACCGAATGTTGGTGGCGGAGCAGGGAGGCGTGGTCAAGCTCTATGAAAATGGCAGCCTGCAAAGTACGCCCTTTATCGACATCTCAGCTCAGGTGAACGGAGTGCGCGATCGCGGCCTATTAGACATCGCCGTCCATCCAAACTTTGCCAACAATCCCTACGTTTATCTCCTATTCACCTACGACCCGCCAGAAGTGAACAACTACACAGGCGGGGCAGGACCCGACGGGCAAAACAACCGGGCCTCTCGCCTAGTGCGCGTCACCGCCGATGCCAACAACAACTACCGCACCGCCGTCCCCGGGAGCGAAGTTGTTCTACTCGGCAAAAACAGCACCTGGGACAACTTCAATGGCTTCGTCAACAGCACCTTCAACTTAGAGGAACCCCCTGCAGGCATTTTGCCCGACGGCTCTAACCTGCAAGACTTTCTCAACTCCGACAGCGAATCTCACACCATTGGCTCTGTGGAATTTGGTCCAGATGGTGCCCTGTATGTGAGCAATGGCGATGGCACCTCTTACAACCGGGTAGACAGTCGCTCTTCCCGCGTGCAAGACATCGACAATCTCTCCGGCAAAGTCCTGAGAATAGACCCCATCACGGGCAAGGGCCTCTCTAGCAATCCATTTTTCAACGGCGATGCTGATGCCAACCGCTCAAAAGTCTACCAGCTGGGGCTTCGAAACCCCTTCCGAATGACCGTCGACCCGCGCAATGGACAGCTCTTCATCGGCGATGTGGGCTGGACCGTGTGGGAAGAAATCAATGCGGCTGGACCAGGCGCCAACTTTGGCTGGCCCTACTACGAAGGTGCCAGCGGCGTCAGCGAGCGGACGGGCGGCTACGCCGACTTGCCCGAGGCACAGGCCTTTTACAACAGCGGCACCCCCGTAACCCCCTCACTGTATGCCCTAAACCATGAAGCTGACGGCATCAACGCCATTGTGATGGGCGATGTGTACACAGGAGATGCCTATCCAGATCGCTACAAAGGAGATTTGTTCTTTGGCGACTTAGGCCAAGGCATCATTCGCAACATTAGCTTCGATGGGTCAGGCAATATCAGCAACATCGAAACTTTCGACATCGAAGATCCCTTCATTGTGCAAATGGTGGAAGGTCCCGACGACCAGCTCTACTATGTCAATCAGCTGAATGGAACCGTGAAGCGATGGGTCTTTAGCTAACCGCTAACATTCCTATCCCTCACAGCCTAGTCAAACGCTTTCAACCGTTCTAAGTCTTGCTTAATCCGCTCGACGCCCGCCTTCGTTCCCTGCTGATCGTAGGCGGCACTGGCTTTTAGTAGGCTGCGCAGCGCTTTGTCATTGTCTCCTAGGTTGGCATAGGCCAAACCGAGATTGTGAAAAGCTTCTGCGCAGTTTGGTTCGCTCTCTGCCACCTGAGCTAGCCGGTCTAGCGCCCCGCGATAGTCTCCGGCTTTGAAAGTCCCGACGGCGGCGACAAACTGCTGCCGGGCAGAGTCGGAGAGCGGCAGTGAGGTGGCTTCTATCACCGAATTAGGAAAGGGAATTTCTGTGATGGGTCGGCGATAGGCCCGCACCATGGTAACGATGGCAAACAGGGTGATGCCAGAAACAATGGCGATCGCAATCAAAGAAGTCGGCATTCTTCAGCACGTTTAGAGGCACTGCCAGCATACAACCGCGCGCCGGGTCCAAAACAGGCAACCCGACCATCCGCAATTCCTTAACAGTTTTTTACAAGCAGCGGCAAGCCTTCAGATCACTCAAAAACTATAAAGAAACCCCTATCAGAGCAGGGCTGTAACCATATCAAGTGAAATTGATGTATGAACTTGTCAGCCTTTCTCAGGAAAATTACGCAAAACCTGTCTGAATGACGGACATCCTTTTGAACAATAGAGGGTAAGAATCATGTGTGCACGATGCCTATTCCCTTTCCCGGTATGAACCCCTATCTGGAGCATCCAGACCTTTGGCCCACCGTCCATCAGCGGTTTATCGCTGCCCTAGCAGACACCCTCAAGCAGCAGCTGCCCTCAAGCTACCAAGTGCGCCTACGAGAGCGGCGCTACCAAGTCAGCGGTGAAGATTCTCTCGTGGTAGGTTCGCCCGGTCTCGACTGGGGACGTCACTCCCACGCAGTCGCAGCCACTGCAGTCACAAGCCGCACCTCGGGCTACCACGCGGCCCATCAGCCCACTGGCTCAGCCCGCGTCACCACCCAGCCACCGCTCAATCCTCCCATTCCCGTCCTGGTCCCCGTCCCCCAAAAGATCTACGAGACCTATCTAGAAATCGTCGATCTCGACGGCGATATCGTCACGGTCATCGAAGCGCTTTCGCCTAAGAAAAAGCGACCCGGGAGAGGACGCGAACTCTACGAGCGTCAGCGAGAAACCATTTTTGGTAGCCCCACCCATCTCGTTGAAATAGACCTGCTGAGAGGCTGGGAGCCCCCTTCGATCTACGGCCCTGACGAAGCAGGAGACTATCGCATTTTGATCAGTCGCAGCGAGCAGCGGCCCCGCGCTCAGCTATACACCTGGAATGTGATGGAGCCGATACCCGCGATCGCCCTCCCGCTCAAAGGCCCCCACGACATGACCCTAGCGCTCAAACCCGTGGTTGATCAGGCCTGCGATCGCACTGATCTCCTCGTAAACTATCAGCAAGCGCCCCTACCCCCACTCCGGTTCGAAGAAACCCTCTGGCTCGACGACTTCCTGCAGAAAGTAGGCATGCGCCCCTGCGCCTCATAATCGCCTTATGATAGAGAGAGTTTCGTAAGTAAGACTACTCACGCATGAGCGTTCAAACCCCGAGCACGCCCCCTGCCCTGCCCTCTATCTCGTCACCCACACCGTCCTTTACCACAGCCCCCAAGGCCGACGTCCCAAAGGCTGACGCCAAGAACGCCCCAAAGCCCGCCGCCACGCTCAAAAAAGCAGATGCCTCTCCTCTCCTCAGCCCCTACACAGGAGAGAAGCTCACCTGGGACTGGCGCGGCTACGACATTAAATACGTCGCCTACGGAGAAGGACCACCTATTGTATTGCTGCATGGGTTCGGTGCCGCCATCGGCCACTGGCGCAAGAATATTCCCGAGCTAGCCGCCGCAGGGCACCGGGTATATGCGCTCGATATTTTAGGATTTGGCGATTCTGATAAGCCCGATTTGGACTACAGCTTAGAATTTTGGGTGAAGCTGATTCACGACTTTTGGCAGGCCCACGTGAAAGCGCCCGCTGTTTTTGTGGGCAATTCTATCGGTGCGCTGATGGCGCTGATGACCCTCGTGACCTATCCCAAAACAGCGAGCGGTGGCGTCCTGCTAAACTGCGCAGGCAGCCTAAACCATCGCCCAGAAGATTTGCCCGGTGCGCTGCGGTTTGTGATGGGCGCATTCACTAAGCTCGTCAGCTCCCAGCTGACCGGCCCTGTGCTGTTCGATCAGGTTCGCACGAGGGGACGCATTCGCGGCTCACTCAAACAGGTCTATGGCAACCGCAAAGCCATCACGCCTGAGCTGATTGATTTTTTGCGCAACCGGGCGCCGAGCTGGATTTATACCACTGGGCTCTCTCCTGCGGATGCGGCGTCGGCTTTGGGTGCGATCGCTCAGCTCAATCAGCAGCCCTACCGCCTTACCCAGCTCCACCAAAACGCTTGCTACCTCGCCCAACAGCTCGACCACCTGCTTGCCGAGCTGCCCAGCTCACAAACGCAGCAGCTCAAGCGCCTACCTACGGACTCAGCAATCGTTTGCCTGCAGGTCAAAGATGCTGCCACTGTGCTTGCCTTGGGCCAGCAGCTGAGGGCGCAGGACATTTTTGTGTCAGCTGTACGGCCTCCTACGGTTCCCATCAGCCGACTGCGCATGAGCGTGATGGCCACCCACACCACGGACCATCTCGACCGGTGCATTGCAGCGCTTCGCCAGTGCCTCAAAAGGTAAGGACTCCGAACACAGGCCAGAAAAAGTTAAACCTACCGGGGCATCGGTGACCAAAATCTGGCCAGAGAGGCAAGTCTAGGTCAGCCGATCCCGTAAACTTTAAACAGCAAACGTATCCTTTTCATTTTCCCGCCATGGCAGAGATCAACTGCGCTGAAGCCTGCAAAGACGGCTGTGTCCTTGGAGACAAGTGCCCCCACAAAGACGCCCAGGCGCAAGCGTCCAAGTTCATTGAAAATACCTCCCTCGACACCATGCTAGAGATGGCAGAAGAAGCCGTTCGTCGCAAGCGGATGGAGCGGGCGCAGGAAGGGCCCAAGTGGGTGTTTCCAGAAGGGGGCATTCAGAATGACGACGCTTCCTAGGGTCTGGGTTATCTAATCATTCGGGATGCTGGCAGGCGGGGGATCATGAAGCGCTGCGCTAGCAGCCAGGCTAAGACCATTGGCCACGCGTGCATCTGCCCAGTTAATGTCTAATTTCTCTTGAGGGACGCCGATTTCAATATCTGCTGCGTCAAAAGCGGCTTTCATGCGTCTTTTTAGCTCACGGGCGACGGGCCACTGCTTTAGCGGCTGTGTTTTGAGCAATAGGCGCAGTGTGATGCCCAGGTGGTCGACCGTTTCGACCCCTAGTAAATCTGGCGGCTCTAGGACTGCCTGACGCCATTCGCTATCTTCTGAGAGGTCTATGGCTGTTTGCTTGAGTAGACTCAGCGCTTTTGGTAAGTCTGTCGAAGGGCTCACTACGACTGAGAGGTCCACCTGTGACCAGTCTTTCGAAAGGTTTTGGATAATGCTGATCTGGCTGTTTGGAATGGTAATCAGACGGCCTTCAATGTCCCTGAGCTGGGTAATCCGCAGGTTGATGAGTTCCACCGTGCCGGTCAGCCCTTCGACCGTAATCACATCGCCTACGCCAAACTGGTCTTCAAAAAGAATAAAAAAGCCGTTGATGAAGTCTCGAATCAGCCCCTGTGCTGCCAGCGAGATACCCACACCTGCAATCCCTGCACCGGCTAACAGGGGACCTACCTGTACCCCGGCGACTGCTAGCATCATCACCACCGTTATTACAAAAATGACCGAACCGGCGATCCCCTTGGCTACCTGAGAGAAGGTCGAAAACCTCATGCTGACCCGTCTTGAGGTGTCTGGGGCCCAGTGCATGCCCTCCTGAAGGGTCAGGGCCACTTTGTCGATGAGCAAACTGCTCAGCCGAACGCCTACGTAGGAAAGCCCTGCAATCAGCAGGATTCGCGCGGGAATCTGAATGAGCTGTAGTAGCAGGGTAGTGAGCCATCGGCTGAAGGGAAATAGCGACAAAATCCACAGCAAACTACCGATCCACAGCAGCCCTTCTGCGAGAAATACCAGGCCTCTCGCCGCTTCGTTGAGCTTTCGCTTTTGACGATTGTCCAACCGTGCCTTCAGCAAATCGAAAACGGAGGCAAAACCATCTGCCGCCGGTGACCGTACAAGGGCGTGCTCGTCTAGGCTGGCGGCTTTGCCTAGCTGCGTTTTGGTTTGGGTGAGCCGCTGCTGTCGTCGCTTGAGGCGTCGGGACAGCCGAGCCAGCACCAGCTGAATGACTGCCGCTGTGACGCAAATGCCTAGCGCAACTTTAGCCTGTCGCCATAGGTAGTCGGGCTGATGTTCTATGCGGTAGCGCACGAAGGCATTCGAGATCGTGTCGACCAGTCCGTAGGCGCGTGCGCTCGGGCTAATGTGGCCGCTCATCTGCGCATCTAAATTGGTGACGGTGAGTAATCGCTGCGACCCTACGACAATTTCTGGCAGGTTGCTGGGATTGTCTGTCGTGACGGTGATGGCGGGGATTCTATCTGTTTGTTGCGCTCTGGCCAGTTTGTTTAGCCGCTGCTGAATTTCTTGAGCCCGACTCTCTGCTGCTCGCTGATCCGACGCTGCAGGCGCGCTGACGTAAAACAACGTTCTACCATCTAAGTAGATAGGCGCTGTGTCTATTGTCTCGGTGGTAACCGGCCATTCCTCGGGCAGCAGTCGGTTGACCGCCGATTGGCCAGGAATCGAATCTGTCCAAGACTGTGCGCCCACGCGACCCACACTCAGGCAGAAAAACAGCAAAGCCAGTCCTACCCATTGCCAAACCCTAGGCCGCACGCTTCACCCCCCAAAACAGTTTCCAAAAACTTTCTCAGAACTCACGGTAAACCATGACCCCGTTTGATGACCACCAGATAGATGACCGCCAACAAGATGCCCAGCAGGATAGCCGTTTTATGCAGCGCTGCTGTGAGCTGGCGGCCAAGGCAGCAGGCCACACCGCGCCCAATCCGCTGGTGGGTTCGGTGATTACTCAAGACGGCAACATTGTGGGTGAGGGCTTCCATCCTCAAGCAGGCCAGCCCCATGCGGAAATTTTTGCGCTGCGAGATGCGGGCTCTCGGGCCAAAGGGGCGACGCTCTATGTCAATCTGGAGCCTTGCAATCATACGGGCCGAACGCCCCCCTGTAGTGAGGCGCTGATCCGGGCGGGCATTCACCGTGTGGTGATTGGGATGAGAGATCCTAATCCTCAGGCCAGTGGTGGTGTCGAAAAGCTGAGAGCGGCAGGGATCGCGGTGACTGTGGGGGTCGAGGAAGCTCGCTGCCGCCAGCTCAATGAGGCGTTTATCTACCGGGTGAGGCACCATCGGCCTTTTGGCATTTTGAAGTATGCGATGACGCTCGATGGCAAAATCGCGACGACTACTGGCCATAGCGCTTGGGTGAGCGGGCCTGAGTCGCGTGCGCTTGTGCACCAGCTGCGCAGTCAGTGTGATGCGGTGGTGGTGGGCGGTAATACTGTTCGGCTAGATAACCCAAGGCTAACTAGCCATGGGAAGGGCGATCGCAATCCTCTACGGGTGGTGATGAGCAGACGATTAAATTTGCCCCTGCAGGCCAACCTATGGGAGCGCGCGATCGCACCTACGCTAGTGCTTACTCAAGACGACGCTGAGCCCGCTACTAAGGCTGCTCTTCTCCGGCAGGGGGTTGAAGTGGTGTCTGTCGGGCAGCCGCTGACGCCAGATGCTGCGATGAACGAGCTGTATCAGCGGGGCCTGATGAGTGTGCTGTGGGAATGTGGTGGAACGCTAGCGGCTGAAGCGATCGCAGCGGGCTCCGTTCAAAAAGTATGGGCTTTCATCGCGCCTAAAATCATCGGTGGTCGCACCGCACCTTCTCCGATTGGCGATCTCCATCTGGAAGCAATGACCGACGCCAAGCCGCTCACAAGACTGACTATGAAGCCGGTTGGCAAAGACTTTCTTCTAGAGGGCTACTTACAGTGTTAAAACTAGCCTAAAAATGACTGTACTTGAGAAGATTAAGCTGTCTTACGCAGATTTTGACAGCATGCCTTCTAGGCGGTGGCGAGCTGCAATGTCTTTTAGCTTGGCGCGTAGAAATTCTCGACTACGGAAGCCCTCTAATCGATGGATGACCTGGCCATTTTCGAGGTATAGCAGGGTTGGCAAGGTTTTGAGCTGGTATTTGTTCGCCAGCTTCAGATTTTCGTCAGCGTTGACATCTAGCAGACGGATTTGGCCGGGCCACTCGGCCTGAACCCCTTGCAAAACCGGCGTAATCAACCGACAAAGACCGCACCAAGGTGCACGAAAATGTACAAAAACTGGGACTGAGGAGGCTAAAACTTCGCGGTTGAAATTCTCATCAGTAACCGAAGTCATCATAGGAAGAGGCTCTTTTAAATGGCTTTTTATGGTTTTACGGTCCCTTTCTAAAAGACTTGACCGGAGGCTATGGGCAAATCTTGTGATTCTGGAAATGCGCTACAAACAGCGCTCTGTACCGCAAACCACATCGGGGATCGCCTCATTATTTTATATGCTTTCCTAGCTATTACCTATATTTTTTTCTGTAAAAAGTATATATACCTACCGGAATATCTTGATGAGACACTGGATAAGCCACTGAATGAAGGCTCCCGATGAAGGTCCCAGATGAAAAATAAGAGCCCTTCCGACTAGACCAACAGGGCGCCTAGCAGCAGTGCCACGAGGGCACCAACCGTTGTATTGACAATGTTGACCAAGTCGTGGGTTAGCCATGTGAGCTTTTCTTCGATGGTGGCCCCGATGAGGCTTTCTACCGTGGTAGCGCAAAAAGCTGCGATCGCACAGATCCCGATACCCACTGCAGAGATGAGTCCTAGCACCCAGGCCGCCGCTGCCAGCGCCACCGAACCCAATACCCCCGCCAGCGTCCCTTCCAAGCTCACTGCACCCTCCGTGCCCCGAGGCACCGCCTGAAACGTGGTAATCAAAAAAGTTCGCTGGCCATAGGCCTTGCCAATTTCGGTGGCCGTCGTATCTGAGAGCTTAGTGCTCAAGGAGGCTACAAACCCCAAGGCCAGCAGTGGCTGCCAGAGCGGCAAGGCACTTGGATTTGCCCAGCGCAATCCCAGCAAGATCAGACCGCAGACCGCGCCCGTCAGCGCCGATCCCCACACGTTCCCAGGTCCTCGAATTCCCCCTCTCGCCTCTGCTATGCCGTAGGCTTCCTTCTCGGACATGCCTACCTTAGTCACCGCTGACCCCACAAAAAAATAAAACAGCGTCGTTCCATAGCCCTGCCAACCAAAAGCGACCCACACGATTACGCCTAGGAGCCAAGCGTTGACGTAGCCTGCGGGTGTGAGTAGCTTCTTGGGTAGCAAAAATGCGATCGCAATCAGCAGCGTATTGACGCCGACAGCAGCTATCCACGGATGATTTAACAGCGTCCACCCTTGGTCTAAGAACATACTCCTGCCCTCTGTAGATTTTTTTGTGGATTTTTGTTGTGCCTCTACTATCATGCAGCATTGTCAATCTTCTGCTGACCGCAAAAGATGCAACCTTTGCAGTTCGTAAGCCCGTCCGGTAGATACACGCTGACCTTGTTTTAGTCAGCGTTTCCCTGAGGTTTCTATCCACAACAAGAGAAACGTGAAACCTGAGAATACATAGAGAGCTTTGCGAGCCTACTCACTCAAAAGGGCAATTCTGTAGAATTGCCCTCTGATGAAATGACGCCTTAGTTGAGATGACGCCTTAGTTGAAATGACGCCTTAGGATTGGCTGAACAATCTGGTTAAATTATTTGGCCAAATAATCTGGTTAAATAATTTGGCCAAATAATTTGTCTAAATAATCTGACCGGAGAATCGGCTGCCTGATAATTAGACAATTTAGTAGCCTATTTAATCTTGGTGACGCTCTCTGATTGGGAGTAGCGACCGTTTCGTCCTCGGTACCAAGTGCCGTCACGGGCTCCTGCAGAGAGGATGTTTGAAATGCGATTGCGCGCTTTGAGATAGGAGGTTCGAGGCATGTCTTCTTTGAAGATAGAAGACATCACATCGGCAATTTTGAACACCTCAGAGGGCTGAGAGCGCAACACACTGCTTACCGCTTCTGGCAAAGCTGAATCTCGGTACTGAGATTGAACATGCTTTTGCCAGTTGGCTGCT
>JBCBFY010000028.1:0-47638 GCA_038527325.1 Cyanobacteria bacterium J06614_10 | reverse complement strand
AAGGCGACATCTGCACCCACGGTGGGCATGACCAGCTGATGGTCGGGGTTCTGAAAGACGAAGCCGACGGGGCCTGCACTTTTTCATGTTGTTCGTGCCTGTGACGGGCTTGTGGATGAGTTCGGTTGGTATTGTAGGTTTGGCTTTGAACCTACGTGCTTATGACTTTGTGTCTCAGGAAATCCGCGCGGCGGAAGACCCTGAGTTTGAGACTTTCTACACCAAGAACATCTTGTTGAATGAAGGTATTCGTGCGTGGCTCAGTCCTCAGGACCAGCCCCACGAGAAATTTGTATTCCCTGAAGAGGTACTCCCCCGTGGTAACGCTCTCTAATAACGGCTTCGTTGGCGGTGGCCGCGACCAGCCCTCCACTGGCTATGCCTGGTGGTCTGGCAACGCCCGCCTAATCGACTTGTCCGGTAAGCTGCTGGGTGCCCACGTCGCCCACGCAGGTCTGATCGTATTGTGGACGGGTGCGATGACTTTGTTTGAAGTCTCTCACTACATCCCTGAAAAGCCCATGTACGAGCAGGGCGCAATTTTACTTCCTCACCTAGCCACTTTAGGCTGGGGCGTTGGCCCTGGTGGTGAAGTAATCAACCTGTTCCCCTACTTCGTAGTGGGTGTTCTTCACCTCATTTCTTCTGCGGTTCTCGGTCTTGGCGGTGTCTATCATGCGCTGCGCGGCCCTGAAACCCTAGAGGAGTATTCCAGCTTCTTTAGCCAAGACTGGAAAGATAAGAACCAGATGACTAACATCATCGGTTATCACCTCATTCTGTTGGGACTGGGTGCTTTCCTCTTGGTGATCAAAGCTTGCTTCCTAGGTGGTGTTTATGACACCTGGGCACCGGGCGGTGGTGACGTTCGTGTCATTACGAATCCCACGCTCAACCCGGCTGTTATCTTCGGTTATTTGACCACGTCTCCCTTTGGCGGCGAAGGTTGGATCATCGGCGTTAACAACATGGAAGACATCATCGGCGGACATATTTGGATCGGCTTGATCTGTATTTCTGGCGGTGTATTCCACATTTTGACTAAGCCATTTGGCTGGGCACGTCGTGCGCTGATTTGGAACGGTGAGGCTTATCTCTCCTACTCCATCGGTGCAGTGTCTCTGATGGCCTTCATCTGTGCTTGCTACGTCTGGTTTAACAACACAGCCTACCCCAGTGAATTCTACGGTCCTACGAACGCAGAAGCGTCTCAGGCTCAGGCCATGACTTTCTTGGTTCGTGACCAGCGACTAGGTGCCAACATTGGTTCTGCGCAAGGTCCGACTGGTTTGGGTAAGTATCTGATGCGCTCTCCAACCGGTGAGATCATCTTTGGTGGTGAGACCATGCGTTTCTGGGACTTTGACGGTCCTTGGCTCGCTCCTTTGCGGGGCACAAACGGTCTCGATCTTGACAAGCTCAAGAACGACATCCAGCCTTGGCAGGTACGACGCGCGGCTGAGTACATGACTCACGCACCTAACGCGTCTATCAACTCTGTGGGCGGTATCATCACTGAGGTTAACTCTGTTAACTTCGTGAACCCCCGTCAGTGGTTGGCTTCCTTCCACTTTGTGATGGCCTTCTTCTTCTTGGTGGGTCACCTCTGGCACGCCGGCCGCGCCCGCGCTGCTGAAGGTGGTTTCGAGAAGGGTCTAAACCGTGAGTCTGAGCCTGTATTGGCAATGCCCGACCTAGACTAAAGATCACATTTAGCCATCTGCTTAACAGCGCTTGATAGCTAAAGTGAAGTGCGAAAAGACCCGGTCAATTGGCCGGGTCTTTTTTGTTTAAGTGTTGGGTTCAGGGTAGAGCTTGTCTTCTGCTCAGCCCAAGCGCCGACCAACTGCGTGTTAGGGATAAGTTATCTTGATGTGGCACATGACAACTTTTGAATAGTCAATGGTCTGATAAAAACTCAATAAATCATCCGTAAAAATACTTGTTCGCTGACAAAGATCACAAGAGGCTTGTGACATGTTCTACCAGCTCCTTTGTTGGATCACCGACCTTGAATAGCTAACTTCAAAAGTATTCTTGTTGGGTCAAAGATTGGGGCAAAGACGCGAACAAATACGACCAAGGACTTAAACGGATGAAAAGACGCATATTGAGCTTATTCGGTGTTGCCATGTCTGCTGCGATGGCGGTAGCGGCACCGGCTAAAGCCGTTCAGCTCGCAGCTGGACCTAACAACGAGTTTATCTTCAATACTGAAGATGCGATTACTGATGTCACTGTACTGACAGGTAATACGGTAACTTTTGGCCATGGTCATACCCCCTTTACGAGCGATCCGGCCAACAGTGTTGGGACCCTTAATGGCGGCGCACCGAATACGGTATTAGGCATCGGAGAACCTTCGTCAGGGCCGTTTGTATCTAGCAGTGTGGAGGTTTCTTGGGCAGGGCGTACTGGCGGCGATACGCTTTTAGTGAATAATGCTGGTATTGACTTTTATATTTTTGAGTCGGGCAACAGCGACAACATCGATACGATGGCCATTAGCGCTATTGGTAAAAATAGCGCGACCAACTTCTTTTATGAAAAGGCGATCAACTTTACGAGCACAACGGCTCCAAATGTCGGCTACTGGACGTTTGGCTACGATCTCAGCTGGCTAGGCTTAGCAGAGGGTGAGGCCATTCAAGGGCTCGAAATTAGCAACTTTTCTCCTTTTGCTACGGTGAATCCGATTGCAGGGTTTGCAGGGACGGGCAACCGAGGGTTTGTAGACTTCGATGGTAAGACAGGAGAACTCATTCAAGGGGGCCTGGGCGATCGCTTTTTAGGTCAAACGCTATCATCATCTTGCACCGTTACCGATGATGGTGGCCCCAACGCCAATTCTTACTACTTTTCTTTTTGTGTCCCCGGCTTCGAAAACTTTGACACGGACCCAGATCTCACTTACATCGTTGCGACCGGAGAAAAGGGTGGCGCTGAATTTATCAGTATGAACAGTGTGGATGTCCCTGAGCCCGCTTCTATTTTGGGTCTTGTTGCGATGGCTGGACTAGGGATTGTGAGACGTCGGCGGTAGGCGAAGTAAAGGCGAGGTAAAGCTGTAGATTTTCTCGCACAGATTGTCTACAAATGTTTTTGGGCCCAGAGGGCTGCTTGGGTGCGATCGCGCAATCCCAACCCACTCAAAATACGGCTGATATGATTGCGCACAGTTCCCTGGCTCAAATGCAGCGTCTGAGCAATTTCTCGGTTGTTTTTACCCTGTCCGAGCAGCCGAATGACGTCTCTTTCTCGCTGGCTTAGCACATCGGCGCTGGCAGCTGACTCACTCGCATTCGGCCCTGTCGCCTGGGCCGAATTTAGCTGGGCAAACACCTTGGGTGCAATCGTAGGGCCTAGCTGGCTACACCCCTGGAACAAGACGCGAATCGCATCAGCAAGCTGAGGGGCAGGCGTACTTTTTAGCAGGTAGCCGAGTGCACCGTACTGCAAAGACTGCCAAATGTATTCGTCTTCATCGAAGGTGGAGAGCACCAGAATACGAATCCATGGATAGCAGCGGTGAATGATGCGGGTGGCTTCGACACCGTTGCACACGGGCATACGGACATCCATAAGGATGACGTCGGGCTGACACTGCCGGGTGAGCGCGATCGCATTCTCTCCGTTTTCGGCCTGGCCCACGACCACCAGGTCAGCTTCCAAAGACAGCAGCTCAGCAAGGCCTTGCCGGTAAGCCGCCTGGTCATCCACTAGTAGTAGATTGATCGTTGTCTCTGTCATCTACTGTGAATCTAGGTCATCATCTAGCATCGTTAGCATCATCGGCCCGTTATCGACTCACCATGAGCGAGTGGCTTAAGTGCCTAATACCCCGTTGCCTAACATTAATTTAGGCGAACTAGCTGACGTCATCTGGGCTGAATGGACGCTTTTTATGGCTGTAGGGTCTACCGGCACTGTGACCCGCAGCCGTGTCCCCGCGTGCGGCTGACTATTCACCGTGAGCTGTCCGCCGAGTAGCTGTGATCGCTCCTGCATCCCCTGCAGCCCATAGCCCGAATTTACATCGGCAAGCTCAAATCCACAGCCATCGTCGACTAGGGTCAGGATGACCTGCTGACCGACAGCGGTGAGCGTTAGGATAACCTGGGTAGCTTGCGCGTGCTTTTGAACATTTCTCAACCCTTCCTTGGCAATCAGATACAGCTGATAGTTGAGCTGCTGCGGTAGATCAGGCAGCTGCACCTTTAGCTTGACCCGAAAAGACTGGCGCATCTGCTCGACTAGGGTTTGCAGCGCGTCGTCTAGGCAAAAGCTAGATTCACGCATAGTGTGCAAAGACTGACGCGCCTCAGCTAGGCATTGGGTAACCAGCTGTTGGGCGGCGTTGAGAGATTGTTGCAGTTTGACCCGATTGTTGTTTACTGGCCCAATGTATGGCTGACCGGTCTCTGGCTGACCGGGCTCTATCCGATCGGTCTTTGGCAGATGTTCTATCGTCGGAGAACAGATTTGAAGCAGGGGTTGATGTTGGGTGGGGGGCTGGCTCTCTAGCTGACTGTAGCGCTGGGCAAGCGCGATCTGCACATCTAGGGTAGTCAGCGAATGTCCGAGAGAATCATGGATGTCGCGGGCGATGCGGGTGCGCTCTAGCTTAGTGGCTAGGGCCTCTACTTCACCGGCCAAACGTTCTGCTCGCAGGCGGCTACGCTGCTCTGAGGCAAAGACAACACCAAACAAAACAACAAAGGTACAGCCAACCAAATACTCTACAAAAATATCGAAAGCAATTTGACCTGGCTGGTCTAAATAGGCTGCGCTGTTGACCCGGGACTTTTCTATCAGCTGGGGCAGCTGCCACATAATTTGAGTTAGGGATAGGCTGGCCATGATGGCAGTGCCCACAATGACATCGCGCCTCGATAGCAAAAAGCAAGCCTTAAGAACAAACAGCTCAAAGAAGAGAAAGGTATTGATCGGCGAGGTTAGCGTCAGCAGTAGGACCACCATTTCTATCCCAATATAGCCACGTCGCTGCCACAGCGGTCTGTTTGCAGGGAAGAAAAAGCTCAGCCCTGCAATACTGATGACAAACAGTCCTAGCTGCAGATAGGTCACCACGCCGGGTTCGAAGGCAACAGACGTCAGCGTTCTGACAATGCAGTGAGCGAGTAAGAACCACTCAATCCAATGCAGAATCTTGCGAATACCGTGGGAAACAGAGATAGCCGTATCCATCCGACCCAAAAAATCCAGTTAACTCCGTTCATTTTGCCTTATGAACGCGAAAGCAGCGGCAAGCTTGTCAAAGAAATGACGTTTGTCATGGGAATGCATGACCCACTTCACTCCCCGCAAGGCAACTAAGCGACCTTACAGTGAAAAGACAAAGCGAAAAGGACATGGTATTCGTCAACGCGATGCTGGATTACGGCAATTCGATGAAAACGACTATCTCCTTGAAGCTTTTTCTTTAGAGTCTTTTCTTCAGAGCTTTTTTATAGAGACAGCTACGAGAAGTCAGGAGCCAAACAGGAGCCAGAAACTATGAGACGTCTTCAGTGCGATCGCAGAACACAGAGCGGTATTCCCATCGTCCGCTATCGAACCTCTGGCGAATTGCCCCAGCGGCTAAGAAAGCGTTCAGCGCGCTTCTTGAGCCTGTCTCTGTCAACCGCTTGCTGGGCATCAGACGTAGGCTTAGGCAAGTCAGATGATGAGTCAGAAACCATGATAGAAAACGCGTTCATCCTTACAGCAAAGTCCTTTATTAAATCGTTTGGAGAGGCCGCCTGATGACAAATGTCACAGCATAGAATGACGGTTGTTACTATCCCTAGAAAACAGATCTAATTTAGATTGGCAGCGTAATTTATTAAAAATGCGTTGTTTTTATGCACATTTTCCAGAGTCGTCCCGCCGTCTTCTCTAAAGCTTCCGATAGCGTTGCCCGAGTTGCCCTGATGCTGGTTGGTGCTTTATCTGTCTCTCCAACGGCAGCTTTGGCATCGAGTCTGGCTACAGCACCGGGTCAGGAGGCTGGAGTTGTCAGTGCGATCGCACAACTCGACCCATCGGCGGCTGTATCTGTAGTGCCGAGCGACGAAGCCATCGACACCTTCATTCAGCAGATGATGGCAGACAGACATATTCCTGGCCTTACCCTTGCAGTCATCCAAGACCAAAAGCTAATCAAGGCACAGGGATATGGCGTTTTAGACCATGAGCGAAATGTCCACGCCCGGCCCAGCAGCATTTTCCCCATTGCGTCTATGTCGAAACCCTTGACGGCAACGGCAATGATGCTCCTGGTACAAGACGGAAAAATCGACTTGGATGCGCCTATTGGCACCTACCTCACCGAAGCGCCCGAACACTGGGAACAGGTAACCGTTCGGCGCTTACTAAACCATACAGCTGGCCTATCGGAGCGCGCGTACGAAGACGATCATTTAATTTCACCTGCGGACTTTGTAGCGAAAGCCGCTGTCGCCCCGCTAGATTTTGAACCGGGTGCGGCCTGGATGTATAGCAACACCGGCTACAGCCTGGCATCAAGCGTTGTCGAAGCAGTCAGCGATCAGCCTTTTGCAGACTTTATGGCTGAGCGTATTTTTGAGCCGCTGGGCATGAGCCAAACGGACGTGGTTCGCGATTCGTATATGTTTAGCAATCGTGCCATGGGTTATTTTGTCGGTGAAGGGGGAACTTGGCAGCCGGTTTCCGACTTCTTTCGCTACAGTTTGCTACCAAGGCTAATGCCTGGTCTGCAAGGTGCTGGAAGCATCACTTCCAATGTTGTTGACCTTGCCCGGTGGGAAATTGCGCTACAAAAAGGTCAGCTGCTAGCGCCAGATATGCAATTAGCCATGCAGCAGCCTGGCACTATGAACAGCGGACGGATCACTGACTACGGGCTGGGCTGGATTGTGCAGGATATCAACGGCCACACCGCCGTTTCCCATGGCGGCAACCTATGGGGATATTCAACAAGCATCTCTCGGTTCGTAGATGATGACATTACGATAATTGTGCTGACGAATAAGGACAGTGAGAGTGGTGATTGGCTTGCGCAAAAGATTGCCGAACAGTACGTGCCTGAGTTGGTCGTAGATCTTGGTGGGTCTGCGATCGCAGACCCCAATCCTGCCCTAACTAAGCAAATTCTCGCCTTCATGACCGGCGATGAAACAGCCATAGAATTTACCCCCGAACGCCAGGTAGCGCTTACTTCAACCGTTCGCGGTCAGTCGATCCGGGCCGCATGGGCTGACCGCGTTCGCACAAATCCGCTGCAGTCTCTCGAACTCCTATCGCAGACAGACCACCCCAACGGTCAACAGTATCGCTACCGGGCAACAAGCAACAGTGGTGAGCATTTGCTGACGGCAGTCGTCACCCCTGAAGGGCTGATCGCCAGCCTAGGCATTTCGCTCGATGAGTAACAGTTCACTGACTGAACGCCTCAAAGACGGTCTCCACAAGAAAATCGGCAGATGAAATCGACAGATAAGATCGACAGATGAACACCTACAGAGGCCCACTGGCTTCGACCCCTTCGAACCATGGATATCATTTGGCTATTGCTCCGATCTTCTTGGGTCAGTGTCGCTGTTGCAATTGTCTCCGGGCTGACCAGCGGCATCTGCAGCGCCATGCTGATCGCTTTGATCAATACCACCATTAGCGCCGCGCCAACTGTGAGCACAGCCTTCACAGCGGGGGCCGCCCAGTCACCAATACTTCCCTTCGCCGGGTTAGCGCTGCTCTCCCTCGGAACAGGCGCACTGTCCCAATTTTTACTCATTGACTTAGCACAAGACTCTGTTTTTCAGCTGCAGATACGCCTGAGTCAAAGGATTTTAGCGGCACCCTTACAGCAGCTAGAAGCGCTCGGCCCCAGCCAACTGCTGGCCGTACTCACCGAGGACGTGCAGTCCATTTCCAATTCTGTTTTTGTCTTACCCTTTCTCTGCATTGACGCGGCGGTCATCTGTGGCTGCCTGGTTTACCTGGGAATCTTGTCCGGGTGGGGACTGTTGGTGGTCACCGTGTTTTTTGCGAGTGCGATCGCCCTAGTCCAACTTCTCATTCGCGCGACCTATGGCTACATCGCCCTGGCCCGCAAGGAAATCGACCGCCTGTTTGAAAATTTTCGAGGCATTACTGAAGGCACCAAAGAACTCAAGCTCAACGCTGTTCGCAGGCAGCGCTTCCTAGAGGAAGACTTGCAAGAGAGCGCTGCGATCACCCGTGACTACACCAAAACAGCCTTTAAGCTCGCAGCTGTCTCCACTGGTAGCGGTCAGCTCCTATTCTTCACGCTCATTGGCATCATGCTCTTTTGGGTGCCTCATACCTTCCCCAGCATTCGCCCGGTCCTCCCCGCCTATATTCTTACTCTGACCTATGTCATCAGCTACATAGAAGGCCTGCTCAGGCGACTACCCAACCTGCTAACCGCAAACGTCTCCATCCAAAAAGTCAACACAATGGGCCTCACGCTAACCCAGAACGCGGAAATTAGCACAGCCAGCAGAGAGCCAACCATACAGCATTGGCAAACCATCACACTAAAAGACATCGTTCATACCTATCAAAACGCAGATACAGCCGAGGCCCCAGACAGTGCCTTTTCGGTCGGCCCGATAAATCTCACCATCACCCGCGGCGAGCTAATTTTTATCGTTGGCGGAAACGGCAGCGGCAAGTCCACGCTAGCCAAGCTGCTTGCAGGGCTCTACGCCCCTGACAGTGGAAAGCTACTGCTAGATGAAACCCCAATCGTCGGCCACAACCGCGAACGCTACCGCCAGCTCTTTTCAACTGTTTTTTCAGATTTCTACCTGTTTAAAAAAATCACTAGCGCCGAGACACCCACCGTAGACGAGCAGGCTCAACCCTATCTCAGCAAGCTTCAGCTCACCCAAAAAGTCTCCGTAGAAAACGGACAGCTCTCAACAACCGCCCTATCCCAAGGTCAGAGAAAGCGTCTCGCCCTGCTCGCAGCCTACCTAGAAGATCGACCGATTTATCTCTTCGATGAATGGGCCGCCGACCAAGATCCCTCTTTCAGACAGATTTTTTACACCCAGCTACTACCAGAGCTTAAGCACAGAGGCAAAACTGTCATAGCGATCAGCCATGATGATCACTACTTCTCCGTAGCAGACCGCATCATAAAACTCAACTATGGCCGCATCGAAAAAGACACGAAACAGTAATTTCTCAGACAGCGTAGAACAAATTATAGAAGAGCCTATTTGTTCAATGCCGACTTTGAAAGATATTTAGCTCCTGCTGACAGCGATCGCGCCCGGTCCTCTCTCACAACAGAGGAAAGACGTTTTAGTGCTGAGCTTCTGGGGGTTTCTGTCACTTTCGTCCGCAGCCTTTTGACAGGTTTGGGAGCTTTGTCACTTACAGCAGAACTTACGCACTTTACAACCTGCACCTGCGCAGGACCCAGCCACTCGCAGCTGTTCGACATAGCATCGACAACTGGCTTGTTCTTTAGCAACGTTGTAGTGTTTGGCTGTGAGGCTTGTCTTCTCAAAGAATCCAGTAAATCGCTACCAGTAGATTCATGGTGAGGTATTACAAACGGATAAACACGGGAATGAATCTTGTTTCCCATCCGTAACTGGTCGGTTACTAGCATATTGGGTTCTAAAGCAACGATTTTCAAAGATTTTCAGAGTAAGAATACCTGAGGGCACTGATACTCTAGTCAATCTCGTAGAAATACTGGCACAGGGAAACCCTGAAAAGTTCAGATGGCAGTTCAGATTTATTCAGGTATGGTGCTAGTCACACAACTAGCACTGTGACCCTTTGGCCATGAACCTTGGCATACGAACTTTAGTCTGTGACCTTTATACCAACAGCTTACGTAATGTATGGTGCAAATCCGAACGAAAAACATCCGCTTCCTGGCGTGCCGCAAATCTGTTTTATCAAAAACACGGTTTCTAATCCCAATATTACGATTGGGGACTATACGTACTATGACGATCTCGATGACTCGGAGAACTTTGAGCGCAATGTTCTCTATCATTTTCCGTTTATTGGAGACCAGCTGATTATTGGTAAATTTTGTGCGATCGCAACCGGTGTGCAGTTCATCATGAATGGGGCGAACCACGCGCTAAACGGCTTCTCCAGCTATCCCTTTTACATCTTTGGCAACGGCTGGGAGCGCGCCACGCCACAACCGGGCGACCTCCCCTACAAAGGCGATACAACAGTTGGCAACGACGTGTGGATTGGCCGAGAAGCCACCATCATGCCAGGCGTTCAGATAGGTCACGGCGCTATTATTGCGGCCAAGTCAGTCGTCGTTAAGAACGTACCGCCTTACTCAATCGTAGGCGGCAACCCCGCCCAAGTCATTCGCAACCGCTTTGACGATGATGTCATTCAATCGCTGATCCAAATTGCCTGGTGGGACTGGACAGCAGACAAAATAACCCGTAACCTCGGCGCAATTACTACAGCAGACATCAATGCGCTCAAGACCTGTACCTGATTCTGCATTCAAGCAGTCCTAACGTTCACAACTGAAACAATGCGCCGCGATTCCATCTTTTATCAGCTTTTTCGCCGGTCTCCAACGCTCCTATTCGAACTCATTCCCAATGCACCTGAGAATGCGACTGCATACCGATTTGACTCAGTCGCGGTCAAAGAATTCAGGTTCGAAATCGATGGCGTCTTTCTACCACCAGCAAACTCAAAAGGCACCATCTTCATCTGTGAAGTTCAATTTCAAAAAGACGAACTCCTATACGAGCGCATCTTCGCAGAAACCTTTCCATACTTCTACCAAAACCGGAAAAGCTTCACCGATTGGCAAGTGGTTGCCATCTATCCCTCTGCCAAGTTGGAGCAAACCAACACCTATCCGTTCAGAGCAGCAATCAACAACGGTCAAATTCACCGGGTCTACCTTGATACGCTAGGCGATATTCGTCAATTGTCCATCTGGGTTGCGCTCATGGTTTTGACCAATGTGGACGACTCTCAAGCCCCCGAAGAAGCCAAGCATCTCCTTGCACGCGCTCAGCAAGAAACCCCACCAGAATCAAGACATGCCATTATAGAAATGGTAACGGCCATCATTTCATACAAGTTTGGCCAACTTAGCCGAAAGGACGTTGAGCGAATGCTAGACATCACCTTTGAAGAAACCAGAGTATACAAAGATCTCAGAGAGGATATTACCGCTGAGGTCACAGCTGAAGTCACAGCTGATGCTATGAAGAAAGGCCACAAAGAAGGCCGCAAAGAAGGTCGCAAAGAAGGCCGCAAAGAAGGCCGCAAAGAAGGCCGCAAAGAAGGCCGCAAAGAAGGCCGCAAAGAAGCTGCCGCTGAGATCGCGCTACGTCTCCTCACCAAAAAATTTGGCCCCCTTGAGTCAAACATTCAGCACGACATTATACAAAAGCCTCTGTCAGCGCTTGAAGCACTCGCAGAAGCTACGCTAGATATTGCATCGCTAGAGGCCCTTAACGACTGGTTGAGTCGTCACTAGCCCGCTAGCCTTTAGCAGGCTACACGACTTTGCTAACTGAGGCGCGCGTTGAAAAAAGAGAGCTGGTGGTAGAGCATCGTCATAGCTAGTGGTGAGTATCCTGCTAACCGAGCAGCGCGAAGGGGATGACCTAAAATGGCCTCCACTTCTAGGCGTCGCCCTTCATCGTAGTCCAACTTCATACTGGTTCGGTAAGGCTGCATGGTCTCTGTCAGAGACAGCATCCGGTTCACGGTATCTTCTGGCAGTCGGCGGTTTGTCCCAGGCGATAGGTATTCGCCCCAAGCGTTCGCTGCGGTCACGACTTCTTCCATCAACGTCGTGATGAGCGATCGCACACCGCGATCCGCCATCATTTCCTCAGTCGTAGCATTCAAAACTACCGACAGCCCGTTGTACGGCACATTCCACACCAACTTCTGCCAGCGGGCCATGGGCAGGTCGTCTGTCGTATTGGCAGTCACATTCGCCCGGGTAAAATCAGCCACAATAGCCTGCATCAAGGGTGTTGGCTCGTGGTGCTGGCTGTCTACATTGTGTGCGCCAATCAAAATTCGACCATAGTCTAGATGGCGAATGTGGCCTGGCCCCACTTTGTTCGAACAGATAAAGCAAAGTCCACCCAATAGCGTCGGTAAACGTTTCTGCTGAGTCAGCAAATGCTGGGTGATATCGGCTTCGACACCGAAACCATTCTGCAGGGAGAGCACCGCACCCCGCGGACTTAGTGTGGGCAAGAGCTGAGCTAACCGATGGTTTTGAGTGGTTTTGAGCGCCACGATGGCCACATCTACCGGCGGCATAGTCGCTGGATCGCAGTGAGCGTTTACTACGGGTAGCGCAAGGTCGCCGTCGATAGACTCTACCGTTATCCCAGAAGCTGCGACCGCTGAGTAATCGCTGCGCAGCAGAAAGTGAACATCGCAACCCGCTTGCTGCAACCGCGCACCATAGTAACCGCCAATGGCTCCCGTCCCAATGATGGCGTAGCGAAGAGAAGACATTGTTTAAGCCAGAGCCCCATTAAACACAATTAAGCTGCAGGTGTTTCTAGAGATAGCAGCGCCCACTGAGCTCTGGCCCGCACGGCAGGGGTGTCGTCCTTCGCAGTGCGATCGCGCAACCCCTCTAAAGCTGGCGATACCAACGCTGTAAATCCTGACGCCATCGCCGCCATCGCCACCCCCTGCAAGCCGACAACCGCGCCATAGCGGACAACCCACTCTGTATCTTCAGCAACTGCCAGCAACGTATCCCGTGATTTTACCTGCGCGTTCCGCCGCTGATCTGCGGGCAGTTTCTCCCACTGAATCGCACCGAGCCCCCGCGCCGCCGCACGCCGCACGCTCAGCGAAAAATCTTCTGCCGCTGTCTCCAGAATTAAATCCAGTCCGCGCGGATCTCCAATGCCAGCGAGCACTCTTAGCGCCCAAGCCCGCGCGCCGTAGTTATACCCATCAATCTGACTCAACAATGCCGACGCCGCAGGCGTCCCAATCCGAATCAGGCCGTCTACTGCCGCCACTGCCGCACCCGGATTGTTGTAGCCCAGCACCCGAATGAGCATATCGACTGCCCCTTCGTCTTCTAGATCTGCCAAGGCTTCTACCGCATCAAGCATAGCCTGGGCTGAATCAGCCGCCTCCACCGCCTGCAGTCTCTCTCGAAGCAGCGCCTCATCACCGATCATTGCAGCATTCTCTGTCATTACAGCAGACCGTCCATCAACGTCATCACCCGGCGCGCATCCGCAGACACCAGCTCGCCCGCTTGCTCAATTTCCCTTTCCAATAACCCCTTCAGCGCAATCAGCTTAATGCTATTTTCTGCCAGCGTTTGCGCGATCGCCTCCGCAGCAGGCAAGTAGCCTATCTCACCCAAATCCAACAAAGCCGAACGTCGCAGCTGCAAATCATCACAGCGCAGCGTCTCTAGCAAAATATCTGCGTAGTGCCCTTCCCCCGTCAGCTGATACATGGCCCGCGCAGCTGCATTCTTTACCTGGGGAGCCCCATGGTCCAAAAAAGGTTCTACTTGCGTTACCGTTTGCTGGTTACCCAGTCGGCCAATAGCTTCCAAAATAGCGTTGTAGGGTTGGATCAAATGAGGCTTTCCCGGTATGCCAACAGCAGCTTCTACGCCCCCTGCCAGTAGTTCAACAAGTGCCCCTAGACTCCCCTTAGCATTCAGCATTTCTAGCGATTGCGCCGCCGCTTCCCGAACGTAGTAATCAGCGCAGGCCAAGCAGTCTATCAGGGCAGGAACAACGCTGCGATCTCCCACTTTACCTAGGGCTCTTGCGGCATTCCGCCGGAGCGGGAAGCCACCATCCGGAGCCAAATCTGTCTCATCTTTCAAAGCGTCTAGCAAAGCAGCGATCGCCTCTGGATGCTTCACCCGGAAGCGGCCAATCCACCAGGCTGCGTAATAGCGATCGCCCTTGTCCGCCGTTTGCTTCAGGTTTGCGATCGCCTGCGACACCGTCAGCTGAGGTGCTCCGCCATCTATTCCCGGTTGAGTATCCGTTCCACTCATAAAGTCATCGTACCAATAGCAAACCCAGAGAAACAAACAACCACTAGACACCTCCAGTAATCGTATATCTCTCTGGGTAAAAAATTGAGGTCTAACCCAACGCCTTCAAACGCAGCTATCGAAAAAAGCAACGCTCAAACGCAAAGGCTATGACGCCAATTTAGCGAGTTAGCTCAGCGCGTTAATCGCGTAGTTGATGTAGTTGTTCGCTTCAGTTGCAGGAACACCACTCAAACCGTGGTTAGCCTGGATGTGCTTGAGCGCCTCAACATACCAGCTAGGCGATAGGTCAAAGGTCTTGTTGATTTCAGCAAGGCCAGAAACCAAGTAGTCGTCCATGGGGCCTGTGCCGCCGACGATGAGACAGTAGGTGATCATCCGCAGGTAGTAGCCGATGTCACGTACGCACTTGTCTTTACCACGCTGGTCAGCAGCGTACTGAGGACCCTGCATCTGAGTGGTGTAAGGGAACTTGTTGTAAACCGCCTGAGCAGCGCCGTTAGCGAGGCTGTCAGCGTTTGCAGTTAGCTTACGAGCAGCTTCAAGGCTAGCTTTAGCTTGGCCAAAGCGACCAAATGCAACCTGCATTTCAGTCGAGCTGAGGAAACGACCTTGAGAATCAGCAGCCGAAACTGCTTCAGTCAAAGGAGTTTTCATCTTTAAAGATCTCCTAGTTGAATATTCGACAATTTTTTATCGGTTGTTGGCAACGGCCGTTTTGCCGCCGGACAACAGATGCTTATGCAACCGCTGCAGCTGCGCGGTCGAAGTAGCCGCCGAGCTCAGCAATCAAGTTGCTGCAGTCGCCGTTGGTTACATTGCTGTTGTCGCTAGCGATCGCAATCGCAGCCGCCTTCATTTTCTGTACGCCAGCAGCGACAGAAGAACCAGGCGTACCCAAAGCGATGTAAGTCTCACGTAGACCGTTGAGGCAACGATCATCCAATGCACTGGCATCGCCAGAGAACATTGCGTAAGTCACATAGCGCAAAATGATTTCCATGTCGCGCAGGCAAGCAGCCATGCGACGAGAAGTGTAAGCATTGCCACCGGGCTGAATGAGCTGGGGTTGCTCAGCAAACAGGGCGCGAGCGGCATTGGCAACAATCGCAGAAGCGTTGTTTGTGATGCCGTTTACGACGTCCATTCTTTTGTTGCCATCAGCAACCATTGCATCTAGTGCGTCTAGCTGTGACGAGCTGATAAATTCACCCCGTGCATCAGCTTGGGAAACAACCTTAGCGAACGCATCAAACATATTTCCGAATTCTCCTAAATATTTGGCTGCCCAGAAGCTGTCAGAGGACAACTCCGAGCTGGGTTCTTGCCATTACAAAGCGACTTGAGCAAGTGCTTTGAAAAAGCCCCTTAGAAAAGCCCGTTATGTCGCTGCCTGTTTAAAACAAGATTCATGAAGAAAAGTTAACAAAAACTCTCAACATGAACACTGTACGGGGCAGTTTCGAGTGGGATGAGCAATTGCCCAACTATCATTTTAAAGCTTTTTAGAACGTCTTGTGGGACTTCTACACGGCTATAGATGACAATTAGCAATTTAACTGCTCTCACAGTAAAAGAGTAAAACGGATAGGAGCGGTATCTAAGAAAGTTCAAAAAAGTTCACAAATAACATTTTCTGCTCAATCGCAGGCATAGCAAGCGCTTCCAGCTTTCGAAAAAGACACTCATGAGGTCACTCAGAACGATGAATGAACGATTCCTGTTACAAATCTGAGCCGTTCAGCCGCTTTGCAGAGTGAACCCAACGCTACAGTCAAATAGCCATCACAGCGACCAGTCGCGACCCTAAGCTGCCACCCGGGGATCTTTCTCTAAGTCAAACAAAAAGCCGTGGATATAGGCTTCTGTCCACTCGGGTCCATAGAAGCGGGTTAGCATGCCCCGAGCCGGGTCTTTCTCAGCTCTGTAGCGGGCATAGCTCAGTTGCGCCTGCTTAATCGACTCTAGGCGGATGGGGTCAGTCACCGGTTCAGCCGCCCGCACAAATTCGATATAGGCTTTTAGGTAGTCTTGAAAAGCCTCAAATACATGGGTTTCCACGTCAGCAGTATCGGCAGGACGGGTCCACAAGAAGGCAGGCGAGAAGAAGGCCTGTGCCTCTTCGGGGAAGTCGCCGCCCCAAGGCAAGTGCTGCTGGTAGCGGTGAAACATCTCCATAATAGGCGCGCTGTATTTTGCCTGGTAGGCCGCATCCTGAAACAGCGGCTGCATGTCTAGCGCAATCAGATGTCCGCCGGGTAGCGTGACCAAATCTGCTCCAAAGAACGGCAGGTCGTACTCCAGCTCCGGAAAAATCACAAAGTTGAGCACCTGTAGCGCCTCGCCCCCTTGCACATGGGCCGCCCGAATCTGCCGGAGCTTTGGCGCGCGGGCACCGTAGCTGGTGGTAGTGACGGTAGCTTCTCGCTTGCCTTTGCCTGTGACCGCACTTTTTCGCTCAAATCCGTGGGGAATGGGATAAGGCTTAAGGGCCAGCTGCTGCTTTAGGAGTGCGATCGCACTTTCTAAAAACGGTTCATAAATAGTCGTCATACGACCGAACTCATCCCAACCGCTAGCGGCACCGCACCTTCAAACAAAAATTCGTGCAGGAAGCGCTCCGACCACTCATGGCCAAAGTAGCTGCCAAATAGGCCCGATGCCGGGTCGCGCTCAGCGCTGTACTGATCGTAGTCGCGCTGGGCTTCGGCAATGCGCGCCATCGCTGCGGGCTCAGTATTGGGTTCGGTTGCAGCCATCATGTCCCAGTACAGCTGCAGATAGTCTTTGAAGGCATCGAGTACTCTGGTTCTCACCGTTTCTGGGTCGGTTTTGGCAAACAGCAGATACTGAGAGAAATATTGGTTGGCATCGTAGAACTTCATCTCTAGGTTCTGCGACAGGTCGGGATACTTATCGTGCAGTCGCTGCAGGGGAGCAATGTACTTTTGCTTGTAGGCCTCGTCTTGAAACAGCGGCTGAAAGTCCATAACAATCAGGTTTTTGACCTTGCCAAAAGAGAGAAAATCAATGCCTAGCAGGGGCAGCTCGTACTGGTACCCCGGATAGATGACGCTGTTGAAAATTTGCGCACTTTCTCCGGCATCAATATAGGTGTAGCGCGCCTTACGTAGCGCTTTGCACTCGTAGCACCAGCTACGGATGGTCGCCGGGTTACGCCCTCGTTCGCTGATGTTGGAGGCGAGGCCTTCGGGAATGGCACGTTCTGTCAGGTCGAACCGTTCAGTAAGAGAAGCTTCTAAATGCTTTAGAAAAGGGCGATACATTATTTTTTAAGAGTCTTTTGGTTACTGGATACGGCGCTGATATAAACCATACGAGATGGCCGAGACCATCTGATTGATTATGAAAGACAAAGAAACATTCCTTAACGGTAAAGAATTAAGCCTGGTGTTTCGCAGCCATCTCGCTGATATCTTCTGGGGTTAAAAACCGTTTTTCGGAGCAGTAGGTCATCAGACTGACGCCATTCATCATGCGGGCTGTGCTCACCCGCACACGGAAGTCATCGGTGATAAACCAGCAGCGCTCTTGGCCCTGATTGGTCTCATAGTCGGTATCGATGGTCAACACGCCATCTTTACCAAACCAGTAGCGACTGACGACGGTGATATCTTCTACGTAGCCGCGATCGCGCACCAGCTTACCCGATAGGCCGCGCTCATCATCGGGCACATCCACCAGCACAGCTGCCGACGTATTTGGGGCAATTTCCGAAAGATTTGTCTGCCACGAAAAGGAAGCGCCCCCTCTGGCCAGCTGCGGGTCAATATTTTGCGATTTGCAAATATCCACCACCCGCTGATCGGCAGCCCCTATCACACTGACAATCAAGTTAGACTCGCCCGACTCATCGTCGAGCACATCAAAATGGTGCACCGTACGCTGCGTAAACCAAATGCCTTCACTCTTGCGAAAGAAGTCCATCATGGTCATAGGGTGCGTGACTGACATAACCGTTAACACTCATAGCGCACACCACTTTCTCGATCATTGAACAATTCAATCATCGAGCAGAAGAAGCAGTTGTGCGAGGACAAAGCGATCTGCAATCCTAGGTTGAGTCGCACTCCTCATCTTATATAAATGACGCTCTCCGACCAAGCCAACGCCGCGTCCTCCAGCACTGAGATACTCACCCAGCTACTTCCCCATGCGCAGCTAGTAGGTGCTGACTTATCTGGCGCAGACCTCTCTGGCAAAGACCTTTACTACGCCAATCTTGCCAACGCGAATCTAGCAGGCGCAGTTTTACGGGAGACTGGCCTGCTCAACGCCGACTTGGCAGGGGCGAATCTATCCAACGCCTGTCTGCAAAAGACCGATATGAGAGGCGTTAGTCTGAAAGGCGCAAACCTGGCCCACGCCGACCTGACTGGAGCCTTTCTCTATCGCACTGACCTGCGGGGTGCAAACCTGACCGGAGCCACCCTCAGCGAAACCGCGCTAAAGCTCGCCCTGTACGACAGCAAAACCCAGTGGCCCGAAGGCTTTCGCTACCAGAGCAGTGGCGCAGTCGGCCCCCGTGCCTCCCTCAACGGCGCCTACCTAAACACAGCCAACCTTAAAGCTGCCGACCTCAGTAAGGCATACCTCTTGGGCGCGTACCTCAGCGGCACCAACCTGCAGGAAGCAAATTTGACCGGCGCCTTGCTGGGCGGGGCGAACTTGCAAAAGGCTTTTCTGACCGGGGCGAACTTGCAAGGGGCCAGCTTAGCAGGCGCGGAGCTACAGCTAGTAGACTTCCGAGCGGCCAACCTAACCGATGTCGATCTATCAGCTGTAGGCAGTATTGCCGGCGCAGACTTTAGCCAAGTCGTTGGGCTTACGGCGGAGAATCGCTCTAAGCTGCTAGGTCACTCAGAGACAGAGCTAAACGTGCGCAACGCATTTACCCGTAAGACAACTCGGCAAAGTCTGGAGCAGGATTAGTTCGCAGCAGGTGGCTGCGTTGACTAACGCCCTAAACTCGCTTCTCTAAGTACTGACCAATCATAATTTCTTCCCCTGCCCGCGAAATAATGGTCTGACGGGTGCGGTAGTTATCCCCTACTAGCTTCAGCTCTTCTTCAAAAGCGGAACCACCGTATTCAGTGCGCAAAATCATGGTGCGTGCATCGGTGAAGCGGAAGTTAGCCGTTACGGGCTTGGGCGTGGCAAAACCGCGATCGCGATACATAACATCACCTCGAATGCCAAACACAGTTGACCCTTTCGAAGGCTTACGGCTAGGGCTAATGTACTGGCTATCCCAGGTGACCTTAGCGCCACATATCATCGGGTCGGCAAGGGCATGGCGAGCAGCCAGCTCCACAAGCTCAGCATCGCCCCCGTCCAAAAAGCGAATCGTAATATCGCTGATCACTTCTTCTGTAGCACCGCTTTTTAGGGTGTAGTAACGACGACGCGACTGCCAGCTCCCCGCCGACTGATGGAAAAAGTCAACGGCCTGTGCTTCCCGTTCTGTCGCCAGTGCAAATCGCTCCAAAGTTGCTTCAGCCGTCTGCACACTAGAATTTACTGGCAATGTCATCGCAGTTCTTTCCTCACTATGAACATGCATAAGCACGTCCTGACTTCCTCAAAAGAAAACATTTCTTTACAAGACAAGATAGTCCATTTACCCGCCCTCGACAATCGACCGATTGGAAAATTGCATTAAAAAATTGCATTAAGTTTATGCAACCGCCCTCAGCCGCTTCTAGCCCCCTTGGGCATAGTCGCTTCAGCAAAACAGACAAACAGCGCAAGGGTGCCCAACTGGGTTAGGTTTCATTAAGCAGAGTTGCTAGAAAGGGGTTCAGATGTCGCAAACGCCGCTGACAGAAGGGCGTCTACTCAGCAAAGACCCTCTACTCAGCTGGCAACAGATCTTCTAGCGTGGCAGCAACAACTTTGTGATGTGGGTCTCGTCGTAGTTCAGCTAAGGCATCACGAGCCGCTTCCGAATCAAAAGCTTTGAGGGCGTAGGCCAACGTCATACGCGATCGCCAGCTCTCCGACTGCAAAAAAGGCAGCAGCGCCGTAAGTGCATCTGCTTCAGCAACCGTGCCTGCCAACATGCCCAGCGTCGATATACCCGCCTGAACAATCGTTAAATCTTTGTCCTCTAAGGCTTTCAGCGCCACTTTTAGCAGCTGATGGGGACACTCCAGCTCCGGCAAAATGGCCAAAATGCTTCGCCGCACCAGCCAGTGATCATTCTCACCAAATAGAGCAACCAACCGGTCTACCGACTTGGGTCCATATAATCCCAGGGAATTGGCAATCTCTGCCTGCACGTTATTGTCAGATTCTTCTGGCAGCATAGCCAGCAGCGTGGCATAGGCCTCATCGTTGCGCTTTCGCCCTAGCCCCATCGCCACAAAGGAACGCACCAAAAAAGCGCTGTCTTTGCGCTGGGCCACCAGTAGTGGCACCGCTTGTTCAGGGCCATATTCTCTCAGCGCCACCAGCCCCCTCAACCGGCACTGGGGGTCTTCGTCAGCCAGTAGCGCTTTAATCTCCGAAATGTCCATAGCCAGCACAGGTATCCACTGATACCATAATAAACTTAACCGTGTGTAACCTTCTGTAGCAGTCGAAGAGGTATTTATCAGGTGGTAGAAGAACAATCATCCCCCCAGAGCGCCCCTAGGGAGCATTCCACCCAAGAGCAAACGCCTTCTGAGCAAGAGATCGCGGAAGTCGTTTCAGAGCTTGAAAAATACCGAGAGCGACTCGTCGAAGATATTGTGACAACCGCCAAGAAGGCCAAACTTCCGAAGTCGATGGTGATGGAGCAAATCGAAAATCATCCCGAAATTCTCAAGATAGACACCTCCTTAGCACAGCTGCGTGGAGAGGCCTCCGCCTAATGACGTCCCCGGCGTCTCCAGAAGCGCAGGCTAAAGTTGACCAGCTGATCGACCATGTCAATCAGCAAATCGAGCTGCTCGCTTTTGACAATCCCAACCCCGTACTGCTGCGGCAAATGGTGCAGAGCCTAGTAGACCCTAGGCGAGCAACCCGGCTCAGCCTAATCGAAGCGCTCAGCCAGATAGGCGAACCCGCGACCCCCTACCTACTCGAAGGACTCGCACATCACCCAGAATCTGTCGTCCGCCGGGCCTGCTGCAACGCGCTGACAAATATTGGCGATGCGGCAGCGGTCTCTGGCCTAGTTGCAGCCTTGCTAGAAGATGAAGATATCAGCGTGAAGAGTGCGGCAGCAGGGGCATTGGCCAAAATAGGCGCACCGGCCTTTGATGCGGTTCGGGAAGTGCTGGCCTCCGAAACGGCCAGTGAAAGCTGCAAAGGTCACGCGGCTTGGGCAATGGCTTCTATGAGTCGTGAAGTGAGCGAGCGACTGTACCGACTTGTGAATGACCCATCGCCTTCGGTGCGGGTGGCTGTGGTGGGTGCGATCGCTCAAATCGCCCAAAGCCGACTTGCCCAAAACCCACTTGCCCAAAACCCACTCCAGCCCAAACAGAACCCATCCGAGCAGCCGCCCACCAAACAGCCGTCTACCAAACAGCCGCCTACCAAACAGGACCAAAGCGCCCTCTCCCTGCTAACCGAAGCGCTCAACGATCCGTCTCCCGACGTCAGAATCGAAGCCGCTGCCCACCTTGCCCGGCTAAACTGTCAGCGGGCCTACCAACCCCTCGTGGCCTGCCTCAAAGACAACAGTAGCGATGTCCGCAAAGCAGCCGTTCTCGCCCTTGGCAAGCTAGGGAACCCATCGGCCATCGATGTCATTGAACCACTGCGGCAAGACGCTGAGACCGCCGTGCAGAAAGCCGCCGGTCTCGTCCTAGAACAGTTAGCAACCTGCAAAACATGACACCGCAAGTCCAAGGCATCCTAAACTAGGAATATCAGCTCATCAGAGCAGCATTAGCGTTGTCGTTATTAGGTTACAAGCCAAGCACTATGAACGGACTCAGCGATCGGGCCAAGCAGCTCATACCCAAAGCACGTATTGTCAGCTTTGATGGATGGACCGATATAGACAGTGACGCGATCGCACGTTTTCGAGCCGCTGACGATGAAAAACGCTATCTCTCAGACGCCGACTTAGAAGCCATCTACAGCCTCACAGGGGTCGTCGACAACGCCGTAGCGGCCATGGGACTGAACCCCAAAGACGTTGTGGCCACACTACGCGAACAAGCTCCCGCCATCGTCGATGAAGCCAGAGCCGTCGTTCTAACCACCTATCCCAAAATTCTAGAGCCCGGCGGTGGCCTCTATCCCCCAATGCGCGCCGAGGCCTGCTGGCGAGACTTTTGGCAGTTTTTGCGCTGCATAACTTACGGCATCGCAGGCGGCCACCACCACTACACCAGCACTGACGGGCTGCAAGCCATGGAGCAGCTATACCAAGAACTGCAGGTTCCCCTTCCGGCAATGGTGGCAGGTCTCATTGGAGTAAAAAGATCCAGCCTTAAGCGATTCCCTGTAGCCAGCTATCCGGCCCTTTCCCCCTACTTTGACCATCTGATCGCCAGACTTTCTACCTTTGTAAAGGAACCCACCACAGAAGCTGAGGGCAAAGCTGCACAGAACGAAGCAGCATAGGCCCAGAAAACGGCTCAGCAGTAGGCGAACGGAGACCGTGCCGCCTCAAAAAGGTTTACTTTTGTAAAGATAAGTCACAGGAAGCTCAGCTAACCTGCGCTTTTGTGAATTGAAAATGCACTGGAAAAAGTGCGTTTTTGATTTTTCAAATCCCCTCGTATGAGCGGCTTTTGATGTCAGATGCACTGCGGACATCGAGATCGCGTTGTTCACAAAACTTGACGAAGACGGCTCCCCTTTACAGACAAAATGAGAATACGCAATCAACCGTTATAAGGAGACAGCATTCATGGCTTTCGGACCAGCATCGCGACTGGGTGTCAGTCTTTTCGAAGAGACGCCCCCCGTTGAATGGGTTCCCGGTCTCTCATCTGATGATCTCGAAACGATCATTAGCGCCGTTTACCGTCAGGTACTCGGCAACGCTTATGTGATGGAGAGCGAGCGACTCAGCGTCGCCGAATCCCAGTTCAAACGAGGCGAGTACACAGTCCGCGAATTCGTCCGCGCGGTGGCCAAGTCCGACCTGTATCGCACCCGTTTCTTTGAAGGTTGCCCCCGCTACCGCTACACAGAGCTCAACTTCCGTCATCTGCTGGGCCGCGCCCCCAACAACTACGACGACATGAAGTTTCACAGCGCAATTCTCGACAGTGAGGGCTTCGAAGCTGACATCGATTCCTACATCGACAGCGACGAATACCAAAATACGTTTGGTGAAAACCTCGTTCCCTTTATTCGCGGCCACAAGTCAGAAGCTTCCCAGAGCATGGTCGAGTTTACTCACTTGTTCGAACTGGTGCGGGGCGCGTCTAGCAGCTCGCTTAAGGGCAATACAGCTGGCAACCAGCCCCGCCTAAATAAGCTGGTTATCAACGCGGTGCCCACTGCCGTGAAAGCACCGTCTGGCGGTTCTGACGGCTGGGCATTTAGCGAGCCACCGACGGCTGCTGCAACTCGCTCGGGCAACGGCATCGGCGATCGCGGCAAGGTTTACCGCATCGAAGTCACCTCCATCAGAGCAAACACGGTGCGCAAAGCAGCCTCTCGATTCCGCCGGGCCAATCAGGTTTACCTGGTTCCCTACGAGAAGCTCTCTCAGGAATATCAGCGTATTCACAAGTCCGGTGGCGTGATTGCCAGCATCACCCCCGTCGAATAGGCCGACAATTTTGTGTCGTACCCATCAAGGCGAGTACTCTTTGAGGCTCGCCTTGCCTGCGAAGGCCTGAGGGCCAACCATCTTTTACAAAGCTGTTGTTGAACAATTTTATCTAACCTATTTAGGAGAACCCCCATGGCAGATGACTACACTTACGAATTGTGGCCCAATAGCTCGCCCGAAGATCTGCAGACGATCATCCGCGCGGTGTACAAGCAAGTTTTGGGCAATCCCCATGTGATGGAGAGCGAGCGACTCGTCACCGAAGAGTCTCAGCTTTGCGATGGCTCACTCACCGTTCGTGAATTTGTCCGTGCTGTTTGTAAGTCTGACTTTTATCGGACGCGCTATTTTGAAAGCTGCGCGCCCTACCGCTTTGTAGAGCTAAACTTTCAGCACATTTTAGGTCGTGCGCCTGAGTCTCAGGCGGAAGTCTCTGAGCACATTCGCCGCTGCAATGAAGAAGGCTACGACGCTGAAATTGACTCCTACGTCGATAGCGACGAATATCAGCAGGCCTTCGGGGAGAACATTGTTCCCTTCATGCGCGAAAAGAGTGAAGTCGGTCGTAAGCAGGTTGTTTACAACCGTAACTTTGCGGTCAATCGCGGCCCTGCACAGGTCAGCAGCGCGGTGAAGTCATCACAGCTCGTTTCGGAAGTAGCCACCAACAGTGCCAACAAAATTAAACCGGCCAAGGCAACTCCCGGCTCCGTCACCGAAAAGCGGTTCAAGATTCGCACAACTGCTGCAAAATTTGACAGTCCTCGACGCGTCAGCTTCAACGAATACATCGTTTCGGCAACAAAGATGACACCTCAGATTCAGCGCATTCAGCGCACGGGTGCCAGAATTGTCAGCATTACTGAAATCTCTTAACAGAGACTATTTAGCTAACATTTTCCATAAGCAGCGTTGCAAAGCTCTCCGGTCGTTATGACCAGGGAGCTTTGCTTTTAGCGCTCAAACTTACTGGCTTTCAACCCTGGTTTTTTCCCAGCCGCATTAAGTTAGTTTGAGAAGATAAACATTTTCTCATTCGCAGGTTCACGGTCCGGTTTGCTTATAAATGGGTCAAGTATTTTCACAACACGGAGTAAATTTATGGCACTTTGGGTAACCAGTCCTGAACCTGTTGAGCTGCGTCCAAACGCCTCCGAAGAGGACCTACAGCTGGTCATAAACGCGGTATACAAACATGTTTTAGGCAATCACCACATTATGGAAAGCCAGCGGCTCGATAGTGCAGAATCACTATTGCGCAATGGTGATATCAGCGTGCGAGGCTTTGTGCGTGCTGTCGCCAAATCGGACCTTTACCGCGGTCTCTTTTTCGAGTCATCTTCGGCTTACAGCTTCATCGAAAACAACTTTCAAAATCTCTTGGGACGTGCTCCAGAAGACCAAAGCGAGATTTCAGCTCACACCACGATCTGTCTGGAAAAGGGATACGAAGGTGAAATCGATTCTTATATCGATAGCGACGAATACTGGCGCAGCTTTGGTGAGAATACGGCACCTTATCTTCGCGGGCAGGTGACCGAAGCTGGGCTCAAGAATATTAGCTTTAACCGAACGCTAGCGATCGCAGGGGGGAACGCCTCTCATAATCCTGGCGCCCAAGCGCTCCTCACCACTGACCTAGCCGCCAACCTACCCACCAAAGTAAAATCTCCCAAACCGCTCGGACTGGGCAAAACAAGCACCGCCGGACGCTTCCGCATCGCGGTAACTGGTGCCAACACTGGCGGCAGCCGCACCCCCCGCAGCAGCACCACCTACGAAGTTGGCTACGCCCAGCTTCAAAGTAAAATCCGAACTATTCAAAAGTTGGGTGGCAAGATTGTCAGCATCGAACCCGTGTAAGGTTCTGCCAACCGTTTGAGCCTACTGCTGGTCCGACTGTTTGATTAACGACCGGTTTTGCCTTAGCTTCAAGGTCAATCACGTCATTACCCCGTAAGGTATTAACAGGAGGAACGTCAGTAGGCTCATACCGGTAGGGCCTGTTCTTGGTTGACCAATAACTGTCTCTTTGGCCAACATCGGCCAACCAAGGCTACAGAAAAATAGAAATGGATATTGATACCTTTGTGGCAAAGTCTTTGGGCCGATGGAAGTCGCAGCGTAGCGCCCACCACTTGGCCTTCGCTCACTTTGAAGAAATTCGCTCCATCATCGACATCGAAGCACTGACTAAAGACGACCCTGCCGTCATTACCCTGTGCGAACGATACGGCCTCAAGACAGACAGTTCGTCAGAGCCACTGCACCAAAGAATTGCCACCCCTTTCAAAATGTCGTGGGAAGGCGAAACCGACTGGGACGAAGACGACGTTCTCAAAGGGCAAACCATACTCGTGCCCGTGCCCGATCAGGAAAAGGCAGAAACGCCTCAAGGAGTAGTGTCTAGCGGCCAGCTTCTACGCGACCAAGGCTACGCAGAGACCATACCAGCCGCAGGCCGCTACATCATCCAAACCGACGGGACCTTTGTGCTAACGACAGGATATGACCGAGCCGCCGCCGAAGAAAAGATTTGGTTCGCCACCGAAAACCTGCGCTTCCGGGTCTCTCTAATTAAAACGAGTACCGGGAAAGGGGTCACCACGGCTTCCCTCTCCTCCGAGGTGCGCCTATCCCCCCCGCAGTAGCGTTTCAACAGTTAGTCCCGTAGCTCAAACCCAGCAAAGCAGAGGACAAATCAGCTCCATTGTCCATATTTCCTGATAAGTCGTTAACCCATCGGCTTCCCTTTTACTAGCTAACTTCCTACAATTTCTCCAGAGCCGCCCCTTTCAACCGTCCTCGTATGATTGCGTCCACCGCTAACCCTGCTCCCACAGGTCAGCCCGTCAGCCAAGATTTCATCACCCTCATCAACTGGATGTCAGGAGACTTTAGCAATTTCAAGCAGGCCCACGCCCATCCAACCGACTTCGCTCACATTCGCATCTTTTTTAGGCCCCTTCCTTTTGATTTTTTTGAGGCGTTAGGGCTGCCCGGCGGCGTAGGGTTCTACTCTGAGCAGGTGTACGACTACGACCTGTGGCGTCCGTATCGCCAAGGACTGCACCGAGTGATTGACCGTGGAGAAGATATCTACATAGAAAACTACGGCTTTAAAGATGGCGTCCCCTACGCCGGATCGGGCCACAACCGAGAGGTGCTAAATACCCTCAGCGCAGACTGCGCGATTCGGCGAACCGGCTGTTCGATGGTGTTTCGACGCAGCGAAGACGGTGACATGTTTATCGGCGGTGTGGAGCCTGGGAATAACTGCCTGATACCGCGAAAAGGGAAAAAAACGTATCTCGTGAGCCGGGTAGAGCTGACTGCTAGCACCTGGGTCAGCCTAGACCAGGGTATGGATGTAGACACCCACGAGCATGTCTGGGGCTCGACAGAAGGAGCGCTTAGGTTTGAGAAGAGAGAAAGCTTTGCCAATGAGCTGCCTCTGGAGAATCTTTTTGGGAACCTTTCGGGGAACCTTTGAAGATGCTGCCACCTCCTGCAAAAAAGAAGATGCAGGCATGGATTCGCAGCCGCCATCTGATCTGCTCTGGCAACTTCTTCATTTTTGAAACGGTTGAATTTTCGACGGTTGATAAGTTTCAAGCCTGCGTAGAAGCGCTTGGCGGCACCCTCATTTCGGTAGAGCCGCTGAAAAAAATTTGGATAGGCAAACACCGTCGCGTGGTGCTGTACCGTGCAAAAGCCAGCCTGCATACGCCGCACCACGAACTCAATCAATACTGGATAAAATACGGCAGCTTTCACACCCGCTTCGATGACCGCGAATAGATAGGCATCATGCAGATAGCCGTCCCGAATGAGAACAACAAACGTTTCAGGCGAGAGTTTAGCGTTCTACCATCGTTTAAAATTTGAACCACAGCGAAGCCCGAATACGTTTTACTTCACTTACCCATGCCAAACTCTACCGATGTGGTCAAACTTACGCAGTGGATGGCCGCCGACTTTAGCAACCAGGCCCAAGCCATAGAAAATCCGCCGTTCTTTGCCCATATTCAGGTCTGCATGCGGCCGCTGCCAAAAGACTTTCAATCAGGCATTAGCCTATACCTAGAGCAGGCCTACCACTTCCAGCTAGATCGGCCCTACAGAGTGAGAGTGCTCCACTTCATCCAGCGTGAAAACGACGTTTTGCTAGAGAACTACCGTGTCGCCGATGAAGCCAAGTTCTACGGCGCTGCCCGCGACCTAAACAAGCTAGCAACCCTCGCCCCCCAAGACCTTGAACCCATGGGTGGCTGCGACATCATTGTGGAATGGACTGGCAGCAGCTTCCGCGGCAAGGTCGAGCCGGGCAAAAAGTGCATGGTTGAGCGCAAAGGCATGCAAACTTACCTAGACAATGAATTCATCGTGACTGAGTCGCACATGACCAGCTACGACCGAGGACGTGACCCCAAAACCGATGAGCTGGTCTGGGGCTCTGTCGCCGGGCCTTTCGAATTTGATAAAGTTACGCGTTTTGCGAGCGAAGTGCAGGTGTAGGCGGACAAAAAGGGCCTCATCCCCATCGTCTACCAGCCGAAGGAAGAATACTGAGATCCTGCTTCGAAGGCTTCTCGCGCCGCAGCGTCATCTTTCTCTTGATCTGGCACGGTCTCTACCCGAGACTCTGCGCAAAATGATGCGGTACTCAGGCCACCGAAGCGCTTGACGACACTGGTCCGCATGCGCAGATTCGGGTTGGGGAACCAAAAACGCTCAATCGAACTCATGGTTTCATACTCTGTGGTGAGCACCAAGCCGTCTTCACTGTCCATCTCGAAGCGGCCTATCACAGGGACAATTTCGGCATAGCCCCGCTCCCGGAGCAAATTGCCTGTCTGTGGATTGTCTGCATCGGGCACCAGGGCAAATACGGTAGATCCTTTGTGGCTTTCGTCGTCTTTGTCCCAGGCCATAGCGCCATCCCACTGCACGTAGGCACCGCCCACTGCCGAGCCGGGGTCGACATCGTGCAGCTTGCAAATCTCTACAACCTTTTCGTGATCGGCGGGTAGCGCCTCTACAGAAATATTTGAGCCGCCCAGCTCAGCGCGGCGAAAAGGTAGGTGATGGGTCGTCCGTTGAGATTGCCACTGCCCAGCACTCTGCTGGAAAAATTCCATTACGTTCATCAAGCTGAATGCGTCCTTAAATATGTAGCAAAAAATGTAAAGCGAAAAGTCAAACCATAAAGAATTGATCCCTCATTACTATAACGCTCTGCTGAAGGGAACCTTGGTCAACATCATTCTTTAGTTGAAGGGGAGACGGCTTTCAAAACAGCCTTATTGATGAGTGCATGACGAGTCGCGATCGCTAACATAAATCCATCAAGCCAAGCACAGGCATTGATATGTAGACAGATCAAGATAGATCCGAACCGCCTCAGCGCGTCTTTGCGGTCTATCCAAAGGCTGAAAAAAAGGGCCAATCCTTAAGAAAATTAATTTAAGTAACGCCTGCTACCGAATCTATTTACAATTTGACGATATTGTGCGTGGCAGCTAGAATTCGATTAATCAAATTTGGCTATGCTCCATAGCCAGCTGATTTGAATCACATCGACTTCTGTTTTCAGGCCTTCAGAACCACTGGCTTTCAGGGTTTGCTAGGCTTGTTGATTTGGGTCCATCGGCTTAGTTCCTATGGCCTGTTCAAGATCTGTCTAGATTATCTAGATCTTTTTGACCTTTCGAGGAGAAGCGAACACTATGACTACATCAGGCGACAAGCTGCCCGGCAGTCTCAGCATGGAGCAGCAATTCAAGCTACAAGTTGTCAAAGACCAAGTTAAGGGACTGAGCTTAGAGCAAGCTCAAGAATATGTCGTTGAAGTTATGCGGCAAATGATGGTGAAAGACAATCTAGTCAAGCATTTGCTCAAAAATGCCTAGACCGGACTGAAAGTTTCACCTCCCGGTTCTGCAAGAGGCTGGAGACAGCGTTGACTCAGCGTCATCAAGACCAGGTTTTACAAACGCAACTGGCGGCAACGTTTCCTCTGCTGGCTAGCAGCACACAACTAAATAGAGCTAAATAGACCGAAGCCGGATTAATCCTTGTGAATAATCCGGCTTCTTAGTGTGTTTCTTCTTAGTGTGTTTGGAGTTTGGTGAGGTTGAAGTCCGTGCAGACCTATGGTGACGTGCAGACCTATGGTGAAGAGAGCAGCGAAAAGCGATGGGGAAGCGTTGAGTGCTACAAAACATTACAAGACGATAAAGGCACATTACAAACCAGGTTTTTTCGTGATAGGTCAAAGCCCTTGCGACGAGGGGCTTTGAAGCTTTCGATTATTTCTTTGTAACGGATTATTGCTTTGTTTTTAATAAAGCGGACTGAGAAGGGGGTCATCTTTTAGTCTTGTATCACTGGCCACAGAAAGGGCCAGCTGCTGTATTTAGAAGAAGGAGAGCTTGATGCTTGACGCTTTCTCTAGAGCCGTTGTCACGGCTGACACCAAGACCGCTACCATTGGCGGCGGCGACCTAGAAGCCCTGAAGAGCTTTGTTGCTGAAGGTAACAAGCGCTTGGACGCTGTGAATGCGATCGCTTCCAACGCTAGCTGCATCGTTTCCGACGCAGTCTCTGGCATGATTTGTGAGAACACTGGCTTGATTCAAGCCGGTGGTAACTGCTACCCCACTCGCCGCATGGCTGCTTGCCTGCGTGATGGCGAGATCATCTTGCGCTACGTTACCTACGCTTTGCTCGCTGGCGATGCGTCCGTACTCGACGACCGTTGCCTCAACGGTTTGAAAGAGACTTACGCTGCATTGGGCGTCCCCACCGGTTCTGCTGCTCGCGCAGTAAACATCATGAAGGCATCTAGCGTTGCTCACCTCAAGGGTACGAATAGCCCCGAAGCAGGTGGCTCTCGCTACAACAAGTACGAAGCTATCGAGGGTGACTGCTCCGCGCTCGCTTCCGAAGCTGCTGGCTACTTTGATCGCGTTGTCTCTGCCCTAAGCTAACTGCCCCTTTTCGGCATTTACTTTGAGTTGCATTCAAGACTAAACCCGATCAAACATAACTTTGGAGATTTGAAGACATGAAATCAGTTGTTACTTCCGCTATCGCTTCGGCTGATGCTGCCGGACGTTTTCCTGGCTCTGCTGACCTGCAGGCTGTTCAAGGTGGTTTGCAGCGTGCGGCTGCTCGCCTAGAAGCTGCTGAAAAGCTCAACGCTGGCATCGACAAGGTTGCTCAAGAAGCGTACGACGCTGCGTTCAAGAAGTACCCCTACCTCACCAACGAAGGCGAAGCAGGCGGCAACCAAACTAAGCAAGAAAAGTGCCTCCGCGACATCAAGCACTACCTCCGCCTGATCAACTACTGCCTCGTTGTTGGCGGTACGGGTCCTTTGGATGAGTGGGGCATTGCAGGTGCGCGTGAAGTGTATCGTTCTTTGAACTTGCCTACTGCACCTTATGTAACGGCGATGCAGCACACGCGCGATCGCGGCTGTGCACCTCGCGATATGTCTCCCCAGGCATTGACTGAGTACAAAGCACTGCTTGACTACGTTATCAACTCCCTTTCCTAATCGACAGGGCTTACGAGGTCTATAGACCTTGTGAGTGATAGAAATCAAGACTCCTGGTTGAGACTTCTTTGAAGGGCTTCCCAGGAGTCTTTCTATATGGATGTTTCATCTGTAGATATTTCTTCCGATTTTGCACGCAGTCCACTCCACTTGTAGTTCCATGGTTGCCGATTCCGTTTATCACCAGCTCAAGCATCCCAATCCACAAATGCGTCAGCGGGCTATGACTGAAATTGTGGAAAATCGAGATGAGAACACCATCCCCACGCTGATGGCAGCCCTTGGAGAAGAAGATGTGGTGTATCGCCGCGCCTGTGTGAAAACGCTAGGCGCAGTAGGCATGGACGCGGTACCTGCCGTGGCTGAGCAAATGCTCAAGGCTGAAAATGATACGGTGCGAGCCAGCTGCACAAAAGCGATGGCTCAAATTGCAGTCTTTCACCCCGATACCCCTTTCCCGCCAGAAGGATTAGCAGCGCTCAAACAGGCAATGGCAGACCCTTACCCAGTGGTACAAATTGCGGCTGTCATGTCGATGGGTGAGATTGGTGTACCGGCAGTAGAGACTCTATTAGAAACACTCAAAACGACTGATAATGTTGCGATCGCCCTCACCATCACCAACACCCTCGGCTCCATCGGCGACCCCCGCGCCGTAGACGTTCTCAAAGCGCTGGTAAAAGACGAATCTATAGACAGCTACGTGCGTGAAACAGCACAAAGCGCCTTGCCTAGGCTAGAGCAAATCATGACGCAGCGCGATGCGAAGGGAAATGCGCGATAGCTAATGTCTCGATAAGAGAAGTCAGTCAAAAACCACATTCATCCAGCTACTTTCCAACTGTAGTTTCTGTTTTTCAAAGAGTAGCTACTTCAAACTGTCACCAGAACCTCAGTCAGTCCAATCTTCCGTGTGTAGGTTTGGGACTTTATCAAAGTCCTTTATATTTCGGGTTAGTAGCGTCAGATTGTTTGACAGTGCTGTTGCAGCAATTCTTAGATCCATGGTACCAACACGCACTTTTCGCGAACGCATCTTTTCAAAAAGGGCGATTGCGTCAGTATCGAAAGGTAAGGTAGTTTCTGCCAAAGAAGGTACCGATTCGCTAAAATGGGAGCCAACGCATTAAAGGCTACGGTGGATGGTTCAGGAATTGAGTGCGTCTCAGATAGCGGATTTACGCCTAGCTGCCGGTTATTTAACCGGGGTCAAACGCCGAGCCTTTCAAGCAGAAATGACACTGAAGTACTGCAATGGCAGTGCTCGGCGAGCAGAAAGCGAGTTCGGTTGGAATCGACGAGCTGTAACGGTCGGTCTGGCTGAGAAACGTACTGGTGTGGTGTGTCAGGGGGCGCAGTCAGCCCGTAGTGGCAACAAGCGTTGGGAAGAGCGTGAACCTGAGGCGGCAACGGCGCTCAAGCAGTTGGCGGAAGCTCACGCTCAGCAGGAGCCCAGTTTCACCAGTTCGATTGCCTTCACTCGATTGACATCAGCTGAAGCGCTGCGACAGCTGAAGGCACAAGGGTACTCGGATGAACAACTGCCCGCAGCCAGCACAATGGCCGTCGTGTTGAACCGTCTGGGTTATCGCTTGCGTAAAGTGGTCAAAGTGAAGCCTAAAAAAAGTCCCTGAGACCGACCTAATCTTTGAGAATGTAGCCCGCAAAGATCAGCAATCAGTAGAACAATCGGCCAAACGTGTGAGTTTGGACTGTAAAGCGACGGTTCAACTGGGTAACTTATCGCGAGGTGGCCTCACCCGAGGTCATCGTCAGGCGGATGACCATGACATGGGTGTTAAAGAGACCTACGTTCCTTGCGGCATCGTCGATGAGGACACAGGTGAGTTGTTTATCAGCTTCGGCAGCTCCTACAAAACCAGTGATTTTATTGTTGATACGTTGCAAGCTTGGTGGGCGAAACTCACCCCACAAACACAGCAACAGATACCGATGCTTCAAATTAAAGTGGATAACGGACCAGAAAACAGCGGAGTAAGAACCCAATTCCTCAAACGCCTTGTTGATTGGGTAGACCAGATTAGAAAGCCGATTCAGCTGCTTTACTATCCGCCTTATCACAGCAAGTACAACCCGATAGAGCGCTGCTGGGGTATTCTTGAACAACATTGGAACGGCACCAGACTCATTGACTTGCCGACGATGTTGGTTTGGGCGAAAAGTATGAAGTGGAAAGGGGCACACCCAACTGTTATGCTCAATCCATTGATTTACGAAAGGGGCATTGCTCTGTCGAAGGAACAGATGAAACCCATTGAGGCAAGATTAGAACGCCATCCTACCTTGCCGAAGTGGGATATCCGCATTCAACCGGCTTAGCGGTACTTTCTTCATCGGAAACTACCTTAGTGTGCAGTGCAGGGGTCGCCGTCAGCCCAATCTTCACCGCATCAAAAGATTCCAGCACCTGCCGATACTTCGACACATAATCACCAAAATCTCGAAACGTCAGCTCATCCTCACTGAGTTCCTTATCTAACAAATAGCCGCGATGGCACTCATCCACCACAATGCAGTCATACTGATCAGCCGTCAGCGTCTCTGTTTCACCGGTTGCACCTTCGCTCGGATACAACAGTTTTTTCACAAAGCTCTGCACTGTTCCAATATGCACTCGCGTATCGCGATCAGGCTGACCATCCTTCAGCTCTTTTATGTCAAAAATATTGGCAAAAGTCTGCAAACTCTCCATTCGCGTTTCTTGAAACGCACCCGCCGCCTGATTACCCAGCGCCGTCCGATCGACTAAAAACAACACTCGCCGAAACCGGTTTGTCTTTAGCAGCCGGTACACCAGCGCAATGCAAGTCTTCGTTTTTCCGGTACCCGTCGCCATAGCCAGCAACAGCCGCCGCTGATCTTTAGCCAGTGCAGCCTCCACCGCCAAAATCGCCTCTTTCTGATACGGCCTCAGCTCAAAGCCGTAGTGAAAGTCCTCTTTCTTCAGCTTCTCGTGCGCACTGTCTATATCCTGCGCCAGCGTATCCATCAAGCCCGCTGGGCTATACCAGCTCCGCAAAGGTCGCCGCAAATTTGCCGCCCGCCTCACATCGCAAAACCAAATGCCGCTCTTCGTCTCTAGCTGCGGCAAAAAGTCTCGCCCATTCGTCGCAAATACAAACGGCACCCGGTACTCGTTAGGCGCATCGCCCCACGGCTCGCCGGGTAAAACTTCTGCACCTTTAATTTCATAACCTCGACTGTAGCGCTTCGCCTGATCTATCGCACCATACACATCCTTGCGTTTGCGCTTGGCTTCTACCACGCCCAGCACCTGCAAACCTACAAACAGCACATAGTCTGCGCGTCCGTCTGCAGTAGGCCACTCTGCGATCGCAACCGATTTCCCCTTCTGCGGCCGCGTCCCATTCCCATAGCGCAGCACTTCCGAATCCGCTTCCCAGCCCGCTGCCTGCAGCTGCGAATCAATCAGCCTTCTCGTCTCGCGCTCATCGATATCCAGAGAAGACTCTTCTGACTGCGCAACGGCAATGGTCTCCTCAATCTCGATTTTGGGGGCGTCTACCGCCTCAGCCTGCACCGCCGCTAATCGCGCCGCCAGCTGCGCCTTTACCGACTCTGCTTCGGCCTCAGCTTCTACCAGTAAAGCCTCTGCTAGCTGTCGTAATTCGGCCTCTTCTTGAGCAAGGGCCTGCGATCGCTCCGACGCAGACAGCGTCACCGCCAGCGTCTTCTCCCTTGCCGCTAGCTCTGCCTGCAAGCGGGCCAACTCCGCCGCTAGCTCATCAGAACGATCCAGCTTCGGCGGCGCTGGTGGCACAAACGGCCCCGGTTCAAACCCTTTCACCTTGCCAATAGAGCGATGAAACCAAACGCCCAGCAACCTGGCATACTTCAAATGACTCAGCGCCGTCCGCTGTTCACCAAACGTGCCATGGGTTGCCCGATTGCCAACCTTGCGCACCTCATGAAACAGCTGCGCCACCTGCCCCACAATCACCCGCCGCTGCTCCAGCCGTCTCAGCAGCTCAAACTGACTCTCATTAGGATCTTCGTACAGACCAACCTTCGCCGCTGCCAGCTGCGCCAGCTGCTCCCCAAACTGACGTAGCTTGATCAAGCAAGTATTGGGATCATCTGCAAAATACTGCTCTGCTAGCGATCCCAACCGCACTAGCTCCAGACTGTGAACCTTCAGAAACGCAAAATTCCGAGAGACTTGCATGCAGGCAATCGTAACAGCCAGATAAATATACCCCACATATTAATTCGCGCTGATAATAGAAGTCACAGCCTTGCAAAGAAAAGACGTGCGGCGGCTACACCACTAAATCTACAGCCTCAAAACATGTCATTCGGCTATGTTGTCGAAGCAGCAAACAGTACAACGCCGACTCGGTCAATATGCGCCCGAATAGGTTCATCTGCCTTGAGGCTGTTGTAGTCCAAAATGTCGAAATAATAGGGCAGCGGGCGCTCCTCGTTTAAGCTACGCGACAGTTTTAGAACAGTATCGTACGTGACTCCTCTGCCGCTGATAGAAAGGTCAACGTCAGAGCCTCTATAGTGAGTTCCCTTTGCGCGTGAACCAAAGAGTACGACCTGCTCAATCTCCTTGATTTCAGCAACAGCTTCCCGAATATGCCTGAGGTCTCGTGCCATAAGCCCATGATTCATGATTCTGACGTCTCTTGTTCTAATGCTTCTTTCTTTTCAGTAAGAGTTTTGTACAGTGCAGCAATGATGGGATAGTAGCGTTCTCTCACTTGACGCTCCACAGTTTGAGCAACATCTTCTTTGTAGGTGTGAGCCGTCAAATTTCGATCATCAAGCGCGTCTAGCCACACGTGTCCTTCCTTAATCAGCTCTATCTGAAAGGCTTTTTTAATCGCATCTCTCGGAGTTCTAGCATCTATCCCCTCTGACTGCGCGTAGTCTTTCATGATTTTCCAAGACAGCTCAAAAGCCATTTCGAAAAATTGAATGAGTCCGGCCCTCTCTAAAATGGATGGATTCTCTACCTGCAATGCATCGCTAAGGAGTAGGAATGCACTCTTAAAATTGGAGTATCGCTGTATCCACCGGGTGTCGGGATCTATCACAGGCACTTCGCTGCTAAAGCACTGAAAACGCTATCTGTGAAGATTCTATCTGAAGGGTGCATGCAAGAAACCTTGAGCTGATTTTTCTAGAGAAGACCGCTCTAGAGAAGACCGCCTTTTGATAAAATCAAACGTCCGGCACCCATTCACAGCGCTATTGTCTTTGGCAACCCTCATCAGACAGTCATTAGGTAATAGACAATCACAGTTAAGGAGATACCCGATCCATGGCCAAAATGTATTACGACAGCGACGCCAACTTAGACTTGTTCAATGGCAAGACGGTGGCCATTATCGGCTACGGCTCGCAAGGCCACGCCCACGCACTCAACCTCAAAGATAGCGGCGTGAATGTAATCGTTGGCCTGTACGAAGGTAGCCGCTCCAAGCCCAAAGCCGAAGCCGAAGGGCTCACCGTTAAGTCTGTGGCCGATGCGGCCAAATCAGCCGACTTCATCATGATTTTGCTGCCCGACGAGATTCAGCGTAGGGTTTACAAAGAAAGCATCGAACCAGGGTTAGAAGCGGGCAACGTTCTGGCCTTTGCCCATGGCTTCAACATCAACTTCGCCCAGATCGTGCCGCCCAAGGATGTAGACGTGGTGATGGCAGCGCCCAAGGGCCCCGGTCACCTCGTGCGCCGCACCTATCAGCAGGGGCAAGGTGTCCCCGCCCTGTTTGCCGTTTTCCAAGACGCGTCCGGCCAGGCCCGCGACATTGCAATGGCCTACACAAAGGGCATCGGCGGCACCCGCGCAGGCGTGCTCGAAACCACCTTCCGCGAAGAGACCGAGACAGACCTCTTTGGTGAGCAGGCCGTGCTTTGCGGCGGCCTCAGCGAGCTGATCAAGGCGGGCTTCGAGACGCTGATTGAAGCGGGCTATCAGCCTGAGCTGGCCTACTTTGAATGTCTGCACGAAGTGAAGCTGATTGTAGACCTGATTGTGGAAGGCGGCCTAGCCAAAATGCGAGACAGCATCTCGAACACAGCTGAGTACGGCGACTATACCCGTGGCCCCCGCATCATCACGGCTGACACTAAAGCCGCCATGAAGCAAATCCTCAAAGAAATCCAAACGGGGCAGTTCGCGAGGGAATTTGTCTTGGAGGCGCAGTCGGGCAATGCGGGCTTTAATGCGACGCGCCGGATTGAGGCAGAGCACCCGATTGAAGAAGTCGGCAAAGACCTGCGGGCAATGTTTAGCTGGCTGAAGAAAGTCTAGTCGCAGCAAGCAGCGAGCGATCGCACTCCGCAAACCACCTCTCACAAACCCATCCCGTATCACATCCCCCGTCAGTACATCCAACCATTGACGGGGGATGCCTTTTTGGCAATTACCACAACCCGTAACAGTACCTGCCAATGCATTCCCAGCCCGTCCGTAAGCTCGGCGAACCCTCCCAAAAGCGCAATCGGCCCTCCAATAGGCTTAGCGGACCCTCCAATAAGCTCAATCAGCCCCCCAAAAAGCTCGACAAGGCCCCTCAAATAAGTCAAACAGCCCCTACGAATCCGCATCAACTCCGGCCAAAGCAGCGACCCCCCGGAACGCCGTCTCCCCGCTGTCATAGGCAAGCAATCCACCATCGCAAATCGTTCGAACAGTGCGCGGCTTGTATCAAGTATCACCGCCAGTTGCAGCATCTTATGACTTTATATAGCTTATCCACTGAGGACCAAATCTGGTTATACCCTTGAATGAATACACAAAGTTGATATAGAGGGTTTTGCTTAGGCAATAGGCAAAACCATAAGCAACCCACTCAAACTCAGTCCATTCAAATTCAATTCCTTAAATCCATTTTTACCCATACGCAGTCGCTGAACCCTTCAGCAACCCCTGATTGACTAATCGCGTCCTCAGCTATTTACTTCTCGTGTGACCTATGCAATCTGAACAAATCAACGCGCCTATGCATCCCACGATTCGAGTTGAAGATGACCGTACGGGACTCACCACAGAGACTCTTAAGCGGGCATTCTTAGACAATTTATTCTACGTGCAAGGGAAATCGCCGGAGATCGCCTCCCTGCAAGACTATTACATGGCCCTGGCCTACACCGTGCGCGATCGCATGCTGCACCACTGGCTTAGCTCCGCGAGTGCCTACCGCCAAAACAAGTCGCGCACCGCGGTATACCTCTCTGCCGAATTCCTGATGGGTCCCTACCTCGGCAACAACCTCATTAACCTCGGTCTCTACGATGCGGTGAATGAGGCCATGGCCGATCTGGGCCTGAGCCTAGCTGAAATCATGGCCCAAGAGCAGGAGCCCGGCCTGGGCAACGGTGGCCTCGGTCGCCTGGCAGCTTGCTACCTCGACTCTATGGCCACCCTGCAGATCCCTTCTATGGGCTACGGCATCCGCTATGAGTTTGGCATCTTCAAGCAAGAGATTCAGGATGGCTGGCAGGTAGAGCGCACCGACAAATGGCTCGCCAACGGCAACCCCTGGGAAATCGCTCGCCCCGAGTGGTCTCAAGAGGTGAAGCTCGGCGGCTACACCAAAGCCTACACCGACAACAAAGGCAGCTACCGAGTAGAGTGGGCCCCCGATCGCGTGGTAAAGGGCGTTCCCTACGATACGGCCATCCTCGGCTACCAGGTGAACACAGCCAACACCCTGCGCCTGTGGAAAGCAGAATCTCCCGACGCCTTCGACTTCAATGCTTTTAACCAAGGCGACTACTCTGGCGCGGTCAACTCCAAGATCGTCTCAGAAAATATTTCTAAAGTGCTCTACCCCAACGATGAGCACCTAGAAGGCAAGCAGCTGCGCCTAGAGCAGCAGTATTTCTTCGTGTCTTGCTCGCTGCAAGACATGATGCGCATCATGCAGCGCGACAGCATCCCCCTTGAGCAGTTCCCCGAGAAGTACACCCTGCAGCTAAACGATACGCACCCTGCGATCGCCGTTGCCGAACTCATGCGCCTACTCATAGACGTGCACGAATTCGAATGGGACAAAGCGTGGGACATCACCCAGCGATCGCTCGCCTACACCAACCACACCCTACTACCCGAAGCGCTTGAGCGCTGGCCCATTGGCCTCTTCGGCTCTCTGCTTCCCCGCCACCTAGAAATCATTTACGAAATCAACCGCCACTTCCTAGAAGACGTGCGGCTAAAATTTGGCCAAGATAACGAGCGCCTGGCCCGCATGTCTCTCATCGATGAGAGCGGTGGCCGGTATGTGCGCATGGCTAACCTCGCCTGCGTCGGCAGCCACGCCATCAACGGCGTCGCGGCCCTCCACACAGAGCTGCTCAAGCAGACCGTGCTCAACGACTTCTACCAGCTCTTCCCCGAAAAGTTCATCAACGAAACCAACGGCGTCACTCCCCGCCGCTGGATCGTGCTCAGCAACCCCAAACTCACCCGCCTGATCAATCAGCGCATCGGCACCGAGTGGCCTACACACCTCTCCCAGCTCAAGCAGCTCGAACCCTATGCCGACGATCCCGGCTTCCGCACCGAATGGCGGCAAATCAAGCAGGCCAACAAAGAGGCCCTTGCCGTTCGCATCGAACGCGCCACCGGCGTCAAAGTCAGCCCCACCTCCATGTTCGACGTGCAGATCAAGCGCATCCACGAATACAAGCGCCAGCAGCTAAACGCGCTGCATATCATCTCGCTGTACCACCAGCTCAAGCAAAACCCCAGCCTGCGCATCACCCCGCGCACCTTTATCTTTGCGGGTAAAGCCGCCCCTGGCTACTTCATGGCCAAGCTCATTATCAAGCTGATTACCTCCGTTGGCCGCGTCGTCAACCGCGACCCCGCCATCGGCGACCAGCTCAAAGTCGTCTTCTACCCGAATTACAACGTTACCAACGCTCAGCCCATCTACCCCGCCTCCGATCTCTCCGAGCAGATCTCAACGGCAGGCTTCGAGGCATCGGGCACCGGCAACATGAAGTTCGCCCTCAACGGCGCGCTCACCATCGGCACCCTAGACGGCGCCAATGTCGAAATCAGAGAAGAGGTTGGCGAAGACAATTTCTTCCTGTTTGGCCTTAAGGCTGACGAAGTTGCCACCATGAAGGCGGCAGGCTACAACCCCCGAGAGTTCTACGAGAGCAATGAAGAACTGCGCACTGTGATCGACCTGATTGGCTCAGGCGTCTTCTCCAGTGGCGACACAGAACTCTTCAAGCCCCTGATCGACAACCTGCTAAACCAGGACCGCTTCATGGTGCTCGCCGACTACCAGGCCTATGTCGACTGCCAAAAGCAGGTCAGCGAAGCCTACAAAGACCAAGACAACTGGGTGCGCATGTCTATCTTGAATGCGGCCCGCATGGGTAAGTTCTCCTCCGACCGTTCCATTCAGGAATACTGCGATCAGATCTGGAATATCAAACCCGTGCCGGTCGAGCTGCAGGAATACGCCAAAACGCTCACCATGATGACCGACAATAGCACCCGGCTCACCTAAGCAAGCCGTTGTATAGCGATCGCGCTAAAGGCCCTTGGTAAGATTGCCAAGGGCCTTTTATCTTGGCAGGTAACCCTATGACACCAGAAGACTTTAAGCCACTCATCGCCGCAGCCTACGCCCGCATTGCGACCCAAGTGCGCCAGACTCCCACTATCGCTCTCCCCACTGGCGCCTTTGGCCTCAAAACCCATCTCACGCTCAAGCTAGAACTCATGCAGCACGCAGGCTCCTTCAAGTCACGCGGCGCCTTCAACCGAATTTTGAGCAATCCTGTACCCGCATCAGGCGTGATTGCCGCCTCTGGTGGCAACCATGGCGCAGCCGTTGCCTACGCCGCTCGTCAGCTCGGCCACCCTGCCGAAATTTTTGTCCCCACCCTCTCTTCTCCCACCAAAGTAAACCGGCTCAGGGCCTACGGCGCCACCGTAGTTGTCACGGGCCGAGACTATATCGAAGCCCTCGAAAAAAGCGAAGTCCGCGCAGCAGAGACCGGCAGCCTAGTGGTCCATGCCTTTGACCAGGCAGAAGTCATCGCGGGCCAGGGCACCGTGGGTCTAGAGTTTGAAAAGCAAGCGCCCGACCTAGATACCATCTTGGTTTCCGTGGGCGGCGGTGGATTGATCGCAGGGATTGCAGCTTGGTATCAGGGCCGCTGCAAGGTTGTCAGCGTGGAGCCAGAACGCGCCCCCACCCTGCACCAAGCGCTGGCAACAGGCAAACGCACTGATGTAGAAGTCGGCGGCATTGCAGCCGATGCACTCGGCTCACGGCGGGTCGGCGAAATGATGTTTCCCCTGGCCCAGCAATATGTCTCGCAGACCGTACTGGTAGAAGAAGAAGCCATTATTCAGGCCCAAAAGCTACTGTGGGACGAACTTAGGATCGCCGCAGAGCCAGCGGGCGTTGTCCCCATTGCAGCGCTGATTTCTGGGCGGTACCAGCCTGCGCCTGCAGAGAAAGTAGGCGTCCTCATCTGCGGTGGTAATGTAGACCTGTCCTCTCTGTAAAACCGGTAAAGGTGAGTCGTTGGACCAACTATGCAGACTGAGCAGACAGTACCGACTTAGCCGGAAGGCGCAGTTTTGGAAACGTCGGACTGATAATAGACTGCGTATCGGTAAAGACACCGACCTCTTCGTAGACCGCCTCCGCCAGCTTCAAAACGGTCACCTGCTGCAACGATGGGTCGACTATCCAATACTCTCCAATGCCGATGTCTTCGTACTGTCTGCGCTTGGCAACGTAATCGCGATCGCGCTGCAAACTACCCGGACTCACTACCTCTATCACCAGCAACGGCGGCGGCATGTGCAAGCGTACGGTATTTCGCGTACGCAACAGTGCATCGTGCTCTTCTCGAAGAATAGTCAGATCTGGATAGCGATTCTTCGGCTCCCCACTAACCTCTACTTCCAAGCCGTGATACTTCACTCACTCTAGGCCTACAATTGCCAAAAATGCCGCATACAAAGAGGCCGCTATTTTGACATTTTCCCCCGCCTCCAGTGCCAACTCAATCAGCCCCCCGTTGAACAGCTCGTAGAGGTTATCGGTACCATCGTCGTAGGCCAGATACTCCTCAAAGCTCAGAAACTTCAGTTGTGCTTGAACCGGTTCTGTGTAAACCATGGCGTGCAGGCGCTGAATACTTACTTCACAATACTCTAACCTCTATTCCTTCGGCGGTTCGCCCGTCACCGCAGATTCTAAGTACTTAGTCGCAGGGGGAACGTAGGCGCCGTCTATCTTCACCCGGAAGTCGTAATGCTCACCGGTGCCGAGACCGCTGTTGCCTGAGTAAGCGATCGCTTCTCCCGCCATCGCCTTCCCCTCCCGGCATCCGTTCTCAGACATATGCAAAGACTGAAACGTGTAGCCCGGATACGACTCAGCCGTTTGGTCCACCACCCAGCCACCGCCGTCAACATCCCACCAGCACTTCACCGTCACCGCGTCCCCCGCCTTCCCAACCGCATAAATTGGCGTCCCAATCGGCATCGCCAAGTCAACGCCATTGTGAGGCACATTCGGCGCACCGGTTACCGGGTGAAAAGGCCGAATCCCGTACTCATCGCTCACCGCGTACCCCGCCACAACCTCACCCGTCAGCGGCGTCACAATATCCTCAACATCTTCCCTAGGCGTCAAGATATTGGCCGTCATAGTAATGACGCGGTCGGCAATGTAGAGCAAAGAGCCGATAATCACCGCGCCGCACAGGCCCGTTGCAATCAGCTTAGGAATGGCCAGGCCGTTGCCTGCTACATAAGCGTCTTGTGCGCGTTCTCCCCCCGACGCACCCCCATCCCCAGAGACCACAACCGGGTTAGCCGCATGGTAGTGGACATGCTGAGGCACAACGGTGGTGGGCGATGCGGCACCTACTGCAGAAGAACTAACCACAGAGGCATTGGCCGCAGCGGCACGAGCGGTATAACTATCAGGTGCAAACGTGCTATTGGCAACCGGATCAAGGGCAATAGCGTCGCTGGTGATAATGGCCAGCTCGCCGCGTCCCAGCTTTTCGAGCATGTCAGAGACGCTGCTGCAGCCCGCTGCGATCGCAGCCATCCGCGCACCATTCCACCCTGGTGCTGTCACCGTTACCCGGCAGGGCCGTTTGGGTTCGGCAGTCACCGGATGACTTGCAGTTGGTGGCCCATCTGCCGAGGAAACCTCAGGCCGAGACGTCGCCTTAGACGCTGAAAAATTCGAAGAAGGAGGAGTCACTTAGTACAGAAGTTATCGTGCAGAAGTTACCGTGCGAAATTCATCAAAGTGAGCGAAGACGGGAACATAATAGCTCAAACTTGTAAGCTGTCGAGGAAATATGAAAGCTGGCAAACCAGACCCCTGGACAAAAGACCCAGACAAACCCGACGACGATGAGCGCCGTCACTGGGACTACCACTACGACGAAATCGGCATGGCCCCCGGCACCCTCGTCATTGATGACGATGCCTCCCCCACCGAACTCACCCTCATCGACTACAACGCAGACAAAGCCGTGCGCCAGCGATTGCGATCGCCCGACGAAGCCCTCGCCCACCTCAGCACAGACTCCATCTCCTGGATAGACCTGCAGGGCCTCGGCAACGAAGACGTGCTCAATCACCTCGGCCAAGTCTTTCGCCTGCACCCGCTCGTCCTAGAAGATGTCGTCAACGTCCCTCAGCGCCCCAAAATTGAATACTACGACGACCAGCTGCTGATTATCGTACGGATGGTGATCGTCAACGCCGCCGCCCGCGACGGAGATCCCCGCTTCAGTAGCGAGCAGCTGAGCTTCGTCCTCGGCAAAAGCTACCTACTCACCGTACAAGAAGAACTACAGCAAGACTGCCTCGATCCGGTACGCAATCGGATCCGAGCCGGACAGGGCCTCATCCGCTCAGAAGGCGCCGACTACCTCGCCTACGCCCTCATTGATGCCGTCATCGACGCCTACTTTCCCGTCCTCGAAGACTACGGCGAATACATCGAATCACTAGAAGACGAAGTGATCTTCAACCCCACCCGAGAAACCGTCCAAAAAATCTACCGCGTGCGACGCGAACTCATGAGCCTACGACGGTCCATCTGGCCCCAGCGAAACGCGCTCAATCAGCTCGTACGCGACGGCAGCGACCTGATTCGCCCCGAAGTGCGCGTGTACCTGCAAGATTGCTACGACCACGTCGTTCAGGTCCTAGACATTGTAGAAACCTACCGAGAACTCACCGCCAACCTGATGGATGTATATCTCTCCTCAGTGAGCAACCGCATGAACGAAGTAATGAAAACCCTAACCGTCATCTCTTCTATCTTTATTCCACTCACCTTCATCGTTGGCGTCTACGGCATGAACTTCAACCCAGACGCCTCACCCTGGAATATGCCAGAGCTCAACGCCTACTGGGGCTATCCCTTTTGCTGGGGTGTGATGATCACCACCGCCGCCGGACTGTCTATTTACTTTTGGAGAAAAGGCTGGTTTGAAAATGCAGCTAGGCCAAAAGTCCCCAAAGGATAAGCAAAGGCTAAGCAAACTGGCAAACCCTGCTAAGATACCCCTGACATAAGGCGTGCCCCCCTATGGACATCAAGGCTCTGATTACAGATATTCCAGATTTTCCGCAGCCCGGCATCATTTTTCGAGACATTACCACTCTCCTCCAAGACCCAGACGGGCTGCAGCACACCATTGCCCAGCTCAGCGAGCAAGCAGCCAACCTCGAACCAGACTATATTGTCGGCATCGAGTCTCGGGGCTTCATATTTGCGATGCCCATTGCTCACCAGCTACGGAGAGGGTTTGTGCCCATTCGCAAGGCGGGCAAGCTCCCCCGCTCGGTTCACAGCGTAGCCTACGCCCTAGAATATGGTGAAGATCGCCTAGAAGTGCACCAAGACGCCTTTATCCCGCGCGAGGGCAAAGGCAGCCGAGTACTCATCGTCGATGATTTGCTGGCGACCGGAGGCACTGCCGCCGCCGCCGCCGACCTGGTCACCAAGGCTGGCGCAGAAGTCGCGGGCTTTAGCTTTGTCATTGAGTTAGACGGACTCGCCGGGCGAGACAAGCTCCCTGCCAATGTACCGATAGCCAGCCTGATCACCTACTAAGTCCATCCCACCCCGCCCTTTCTGAAAGCCTCAAGACCCAAAGATACGGATTGCCATGACTTCATCTCCCCAATCTTCGCAACAGCTTTCATTGTCAGCCAAGGTGGGTCATGCCTTGAGAGACTTGTTTCTAGGTGAGACCACTCGCTACATTTTCAAGCGGGTGATGCAGGGTTTGCTAACGCTGCTATTGGCGAGCGCGGTTAGCTTTATGGTGGTGCAGCTCGCACCGGGCGACTTTTTGACACCGTTTCGTCAAAATCCGCAGATGACGCCAGAGACCATTGCAGACTTGGAGCAGCGCTTTGGGCTAGATCAGCCGATATGGACTCAGTATTTTCTGTGGCTGAGGCAGGTGGTTACCCGGTTCGACTTTGGCATTAGCTTTGCCTACCAGCGACCCGCGCTAGAGATTTTGGCTGAGCGTCTGCCCAATACGATTTTGCTGTCGGCGGCGTCTATTTTTGTGACTTGGGCGATCGCAATTCCCCTCGGCATTATCAGCGCAGTCAATCAAAACAATTTTGTCGACCGCTTCTTACGAGTGCTGAGCTACTTTGCCCAGGGCTTCCCAACGATTATTACTGGCCTCCTACTGCTGTTCTTTGCGCAGATGACAACGCCCCTATTTCCAGTCGGTGGCCGAACCAGCCTCTACCACGAAGATTTGAACTGGATAGGTCAAATCCTAGACGTGGGCTGGCATTTGATATTGCCAACGCTGGCACTGAGCATTACCAGCTTCGCAGGGTTGCAGCGGCTGATGCGCGGACAGCTGCTAGACGTGCTGCGCCAAGACTACATTCAGACAGCGCGGGCAAAAGGCTTACCAGAAAACAAGGTGATCTATGTGCATGCGCTGCGCAATGCCATTAACCCTTTGATTACAATCTTGGGCTTTGAGTTTTCGAGCTTACTCAGTGGCTCCTTCATCGTAGAGAACTACTTTAGCTGGCCAGGGCTCGGTAAGCTGACCCTGGAAGCTGTACAGACCCAGGATCTGTTTTTGATTATGGCGAGCCTGGTGCTGGGGGCCGTGATGCTGATTTTGGGCAACTTGCTGGCAGATTTGGCGCTGTCCTTTGTCGATCCTCGCATCAAGCTGTCGCGGCTGAATTAGGGTAGGCATTGGTGTAGGCGCTGGTGCAGGCAGATATTTGAGAAAACCACGTATGAATGAGGCGCGTTCTTTTGCTAGCTTGCTAATTGGCTTTATGGTGTTTGGGGTGGTCTTGTGGATTGCCCGCACCGTCCATCAGGAGCTAGAAGATCCTGGATTCGCGCAGACGGTATTAGTGGGGGCTGCAGGCTGGGCGACAGGCTGGCTCGTTGGCTTTTTGATCTCGCCGAGCACGAGTCAAGAAATTAAAAAATTCAGCCAGGCGATGTCTACCATTACGGCCTTCATCTGCGGATTTGCGCTGGCCAAGCTAGAGCCCTCGCTGACGCCGCTTTTTGCGGACGGACGCCTGATCAACGAGCCCATATACGGCATTCGGCTGATGATCTTTATGATTTGCTTTGCGATCGCTGCCATCAACATGTACGTCTACCGCGAAGGCCGTCGCTACTAGCGCCAAACATCATTAACGTGAAAAATATTCCGCTGCGCATGGCTGACTACTGCCTGCGTATTCACCGTCGCTCTCCAGAGAAGAAAATCCTTCAGTTTGTTATTTATCTCACCCCTACCAAATCTCAGGAGGTCTACCGCAGTACATTTGAGTTACCGCAAATGCGACATGATTTTAATGTAATTCGGTTGTGGGAGCAGCCGACAGAACATTTCTTGCAGCAACCAGGGCTACTGCCCTTTGCGCCACTAACGAATGCGGAGAACCGCGTTGCTGAGCTATCAGAGCGCGTTAGACAGTTACCTGCGGAACAATTGCCGCAACTAGGGTTGGCAATACCGAGCTTTAGAGCAGCTACTGATTTAGAACGATGGCTGCAAAGTTCGATGTAGGGAAAGTTCAGTAGCCGAAGAGGCCGTTGCCACAGCTTTGTTTGACTGTCGAAACGCTATGCAAAACGAATACTTCATGAGCGTATCGGCTTTGTACCTGTAGCCGACTCGGAAGTGATAAATCGCACAGGTAGACGGTCTTTCACTATGATTTACAGGTTCACTGTTGGATAATCATCGTGCCGCTTCG
>JBCBFY010000027.1:0-47750 GCA_038527325.1 Cyanobacteria bacterium J06614_10 | reverse complement strand
GGTAGGTGAGCTAGGCATTCCAGGCAGCCAGTGGGAACTTGCCGATGGGACTTCGTTAGATGTCTTAATCTCAAACGAAGCGTGGGTCAGCGAAGCTTTCGATAAACCGAACTATTCACCAGAAGGGATGCCGGTCATTCAGTTACCTTATTTAGTCTTGATGAAGCTAAAGGCCAGTCGAGCTCAAGACTTGGCCGATATCAGCCGGATGCTCGGCTTAGCCAGCGAGGCAGCACTTCAAACCGTAAGAGCTGTCATTACTCAGTATCTACCAGAAGCCACGGAAGACATTGAAAGTCTGATCACATTAGGAAAGCTAGAGTATGAAGCAGGCTGCTGACGAACTGCACTGCGATGATAAAAGCGATCTGTCCCAGCCAAGCTAAAATTAAACGAGTCTCGCAACAAGAGTCCAAGGTTAGTCTCCGCTCTTCCCAGAAGGCTTTGCTTGGTTACAGAATATGTGCCAATAGGTATAAATTATCGGCTTGTTTCAAATCTTGCAGCGAAGCGCTCGGCATCAGTCTTTTTGAGAGAAAAGCTCTTCCATCAACTGATTCCGTGTCACTTGGAAATGAGTAGCCACATCTCGTAAAATTGCTGTCAGCTTAACAAGTTTAATAGGGTCATGTGCTGGAATAGTGATGTTGTGCTGCCCGTTCCGCTGAGTTCTTACACGAATATGGCTTCCTGTTTGACGAACAACCTCATAGTCCAAACGTGCCGGACTTGTGATCAGGTCACCGCTTGATAAATCTCTAGGAACCCTCACGAAGCCATTACCTCATCTCTGACTATGTGAAGCCGGATGATCTTAGGACGGTCGGCGTCTTCAAAATGACACCGAACAGTATCTAGAATCATATCCCTAACCTCGTCTAGCGTATTACCCTGGGTAAAAATAGATTCTCCCAGTGCTCTAGCGACATATCCTTCTTCAGGATCTTCCTCGACCAAAAATACAATCTCACTCATACGAACAGCCTTGACCTTGTTGTTCTCTAGCTTATCAAGGATTTTATAGCCTCATTACGTAACATCATTCGTGCAATTACATTTCCCTGAACGTCTAGAGCGGCTAGAGCCTGCATCAGGCTAATGAACTACACCCCTATGGCAAAAGCGCTACGTCTCAGCCAAGCTAAAATTAAGCGAGTCCCACAACAGGAGGCCAAGGATGGACATTGCCAAGCTAGTCCATGATCCGGTCGTTTATCCAGAGTCCGACGGTGAACCCATGTCAGAAAGCGATGCGACGCGTGATTACTTAATCTACGCCGTCGAAGTCTTGCGCCTCTACTTCCAAAGCCGTAGACAGATTTACGTATCTGGCAACCTGTTTATTTACTACGAGCAAGGCAATCACAGGGCTGTCGTCTCTCCAGATGTCTTTGTAATTTTTGGCGTCAGGGCGCGCCAGCGCAAAAGCTACAAAACCTGGCAAGAAAATGACAAAGTCCCCAGCTTTATATTAGAAATTACCTCTGGCTCCACCAAGTCTAAAGACGAAATAGAAAAGCCAAAGCTCTATGCCAGCCTCGGCATTCAAGAATACTTTCAATACGACCCCACCGCAGACTATCTCGAGCCCCAGCTAAAAGGCAGAACTCTGGTTAATAGTCAGTATCAGCCGCTAACACTTCAGCAGTCGAAAGAAGGGATTGCCTTTCTACACAGTCAAGTTTTGGGGCTAGATTTACAGCTGAAACCAGTACAGGAAACCCTTGGCATCGTCCCGTTGCCCAAAGCCCTCAGATTTTACGATCCGCAAACGGGTCTGTGCCTGCTAACCCGCAGAGAAGTCGAACAGCAATGGATACTGACCCAAGAAGAACGGGATGCTGCTCAAGAAGAACGGGATGCTGCTCAGCAAAAAGCTCAACGGCTAGCTGAGCGTCTCAGAGAGCTGGGTATCGATCCGGATGAAGTGAGCTAGTACGGTACATTGCTACTCTAGCTCTACACCAAGCGATCGCAATTTTTCAGCCAACCGATCCGCTCTTTCTCTCTCCTGCTCTGCTCTTTCTCTCTCCTGCTCTACCTGCAGAGCCACCTCAGCAACTTTTTCTGTTCCCCAAGGTAATAAATTGCCAGAAGCATCCCACCAGCGCAACCAATATCCAGCGTGATTCGCTCTAGTCCCTTGCCATACGCCTAGAAAAAGTCCAAAAGCTTCGACCCAGTATCGTCCGTGCTCGCTCTTTTCCTGTGCCTCGTAACGCCCTTCAGCAAGCTTGTAAGCTTCCAGCTGTCCCTTCTCAGGTCGAAAAATAAAATAGCTAGGCACCTGCAATATACGCTCATAAAACCACCACTTTCCGTAGGGGTAGTTTGGATCAACTGAGTACTCACCCCCCTCAGTCTCGGAGATAAACTCCATCACAAGTTCTACCGGCTCACCTTGCAAATTAGGCGTGTAGCTACGACGAGTTTTGTGGTCAGAGAGCGGCGTTACTTTGGGCACATAGACCCAGTCAGGTGCTTTTACAACTGTTCTTCTTTCTACCGTGGCACAGATGCCAAAGTTAGTGGCTATCAGACACTCGGGAGAAACTAAGCCTGCCAGTTCTAAAATTTCTCGCAGTATCGCTGCCAGCAAAGGCTGCACTATATTATCCACAGGATCATCAGGGAGAATGTAATCTTCAGGAAGTGGCTCCCAAGTAACGCTGAGTCGCTTGGGAGCTTTTGGACTATGTGCAGCTAAGCGAGATGTCGTCTGCATAGGTAGAGTCAGGCGGGCAGTATTTTATCTATTTTGCAACCGTTTGCTAGCAGCTGCAACACCACTTTCTTTGAGTGTGTGGCCTAGTTCGGTGAGCGTGGATTCTAGTGCGCTGACGGCACAGAGCACATCGCGATCGCTCACAAAGCCCAAATGCCCCATCCGAAACATCTTGCCCTTCATATGATCCTGTCCGCCCGCTAAGGCAATATCGAACTTATTCTTCATCACCGAGCGAATTTTCTCTGCATCTACTCCTTCGGGTACAACAGAAGTCACCGCAGGGCTCGCATGAGTATCCGGTGCAAACAGCGGCAAACCGAGTGCCTTCATCGCCGCCCGTGAAGCTTCCTTCTGACGAGTATGACGCGCAAAAATATTTTCTAGGCCTTCCGCTTGCATCATCTCTAGCGCTACTTTCATGCCAAAGTAGAGCGTCACTGGCGGTGTAAAGGGTGTACTGTTCTTATCTGCAGACTTGTTGTACTTACCCAAATCTAAATAGAACTTTGGCAAAGTTGCCGTTTTATACGCCTCCCAAGCCTTATCACTTGCCGTGACAAAACCCAGGCCGGGTGGCAGCATAAATCCCTTTTGCGAGCCAGAGGCAATCACATCAATGCCCCACTCATCCACTGGAATGTTGTAAGAGCCAAGGCTTGTCACCGCATCGACAATGATCAGCGCCTCGCCATGGTCTTTGACCAGCTTGTTAATCGCTTCTAAGTCATTTAGGACGCCTGTGGAGGTCTCACTGTGGGTGATCATCACAGCTTTGATCTTCTTCTCACTGTCGGCCTGTAGCTCTTTGGCAAAATCATCAGGATTTAATGGCGTGCCCCACTCAGCTTTGACGACGGTTACATCTAGACCATAGGCCTTGGCAATTTGCGCCCATCGGTCGCCAAATTTGCCGTTGCTACCCACCAGGATGCGATCGCCCGCACTCAGAAAATTAATAATCGCCGCCTCAACGGTACCCGTGCCACTCGCGGCCAGCGTCATCACATTATTCTTCGTCTGAAACAGCCACTTCAGGTTTTCATTGGTCTCGGCAATCAGCTGACTAAACTCACCGCTGCGATGCCCAATCGGGTGCTTGGCCATGGCCAGCAATACCTTTTCGGGTACTGGCGTAGGTCCTGGAATCATCAGCATCAATTTGTCATCCATGAGCAGTCGCAGGTGTAAGAGGTGTGCAAGTACGGCATCGAGGGTGAACGGCCCAATCTGAACGACCCGGGCGGTCCACTAAAAGATAATACAGCCGTCAGTATCTTGCTGGTCGCTTGTAAACTTGTAGTTACATGATGTGGAATGACGGCTTTTGAGATTTGATATGACTGTATCGACGGGTCCGTTTTCTAAGCCTGCTGGTAGCTCTGCTGATGAGTTATCGCTGTCAGATAAACAAGCAGTGACGACGATTCGGGCGATCGCAATTACGCCAGAGTCTTTTCGTCCCTTTGGTCAGCTAATCACCCCGCAGCCAGACCATGTGCCCTTCAATCCTCAAGATGCTCAGCTTCAGCTTGAGGGGGGTACGCCGCGCTTTTACATCATGGCGCTGCACCAGAGGGGCCGACAGTTTCGCGAGATTACCCGGCATGGGGGCTGCACTCAGTGCTTAGGTGCGCTGGGGGGCTGCACTTGGTATTTGGGGGTTGCGCCACCGAGCAGCGCGCCAGCGCCGAGACCTGAAGAGATTGTCGTTTTCAAAATTCCAGGGAATTGCTTCGTCAAGCTAGAGGTGGGTACCTGGCATGCAGGGCCATACTTTGACGATGAGACGGTCAATTTTTATAACTTGGAGCTGAGTGATACAAATGTGGTCGATCACACCACCTGCGATCTTTTGCAAACTTATGGCACCACGTTTGAGATAGTGTGATTTGATCGGTCTGTATTTCTTCAGACGAGACGGATCAATTTGTCATGCCAAAGTTTGTGATGTGGGGTAGCTACTGCGAGAATGCACTCGAAAAGCGCGCCCCTTACCGAGCCGCCCACCTCCAAGGCCTGACCGAGCAAAAGGAGCGAGGTATTCTGACAGCGCTGGGTCCTACCACTGACAACGCCAAGGTGTTTGGAACCTACGAGGCTGATAGCAAGGAAGCGGTGCGTCAGCTCGTGGAGGGCGATCCCTATTGGCAAAACGGTATTTGGACCGAGTATGAAATCTACGAGTGGAATCAGGTTTTTTAGCGGCGATGTTCGTTGGACGACGGCGTGTAGATTGCTACGGATTAGGTAAATTGTCGGGGTCAATGCCTTGCGATCGCAGCAGTGCCTCCATCTGCTGACGCTTTGCTCGTTCCTGCTCCGCCTCGGTTAGGTGCCGGTGGCCCCGCTCGTCATACCAGGTCAATATTTCCTGAGGAATCTTGCCAATTTCGCTCTGATATCTACCAATGCCCAAGCCGATTTCTGGCATCCAGAACGGTTCGCCGATCTGCAGCTGGTAGCTACCGTTGACGAGCTTATAAACTTCAAGCGGCTGGTGCCGGTCGCGCTGCCAATGCCTAGGGTTGTAAATGATGTAATACAAAACGCCTAGCTTGGCATAGGCCGTGAATTTTTTGTCGTATTCTCCGCCGGGCTTTTGCGAAACCATTTCTAGGGTCAGCACCGGGACCGTATCGTTTTCTTCCCAGACGGCGTAGCTATTGCGTGACTTTCCGTTTTTTCTACGTTCTACCCCTACGCTTAGGAAGGCATCTGGAACGATGGGAACGTAAGGGCTTAGCCCGGTGGTGTGATACACCGCCATATCTACGCCAAAGTACCAATCGGTGCGATCTGCCCATAGGTAGGTCAGCAGTATAAGCAGCAGGTTAGGCAGTAGATTTTGATCTTCGTTGTCCACGGGCGTATCGTCTGAACAGGGTAAGTCAGCCGTGCTCGGAAGAGATTGCTTGACAGAAGGTTCCAGCATGGAGAATGTCTCAAAAAAGCGCCGGGTTTTCCACATTGTAGAACATCTGTTCAACTGGCTATGAAGTTAACTGGCAAAGCCGCTAGCCGTTTAGTAAGGCCTCTACAAATTCGTAGCTGGAGAAAGGTCGCAAATCTTCGATGCCTTCGCCTGCGCCGATGAAGCGTATGGGTAGCCCCAGCTGCTGCACCACTGCGAGGGCGACGCCGCCTCGGGCCGTGCCGTCTAGCTTGGTGAGCACAACGCCGCTGAGCTGGGCCGCCTCAGCAAAGACCTGAGCCTGGCGCAGCCCATTTTGCCCTAGGGTTGCATCTAGCACGAGGAGCGATTCGACGTTGGCATCGGGCGCTTTCTTGTCGATGATTTTGCGAACCTTGGAGAGTTCGTCCATGAGGTTCTTTTTGTTTTGCAGTCGGCCTGCGGTGTCGACTAGCAGCAGTTCTATCTCACGGGATTTGGCAGCGCTAATGGCATCGAAGACGACTGCCGCGGGGTCTGTATTTTGGCCTGGGTTGGCGATCACCTCTACGCCGCTGCGGGCGCCCCACACTTTTACCTGCTCTACGGCGGCAGCGCGGAAGGTGTCGGCAGCGCCAATCAGGCACTTAAAGTCTGACTTGGTGGCGATGTGGGCGAGTTTGCCGATGGTGGTGGTTTTGCCTGCGCCGTTGACGCCAGTCATGAGCCAAATGCTGAGCTTGTCCTTTTCTGGGGTAAAGGTGAGATTGTGCTTGCCCTGCAGGGGCTCTTCTAGCATGTCTCGTAGCAGTGACTTGAGGTAGCTGATGGCTTGCTCTGGTGGCAGGGTTTCTTCTTTTAACTTGGTCTGCAGCGAGGAGATGATTTTGTCGGTGGCGGCGACGCCGACGTCTGCCTGAAGCAGGAGCGCTTCGATTTCATCGACGGCTTCGTCGTTGAGCGGGCCTTGGCCAACGATAGATTTGAGCTGATTGACCAGGCCGCGTCGGGTTTTGTCTAGCCCTTGGCGAAGTTTGTTGAGCCAGGTGATTTCTTCGATGGATATTTGGTCGGGGCGGCGACCTTGAGATGCCAGCACTTCGGCTGACCATAGAAAAGCTTCATCGAGGTCAATGTCGACGGGGACAAACTGAGTTTCAGGTGCAGCGGGTTCGGCTTCGGGCTCGGGTTCTAAAATGGCCTCTGCCTGAAGGCGCTCTAGCCGTTCTTCTCTTTCGGCTTGGGCCTGCTGAGCCTTCGCCCAGAAGGCTTGGGTTGGTTCAGCGACGTCGCTGTCTGCTGGGGTGTCTGTTTCTGCAGTTGTGTCAGCAGTGGTTGTTTCCGATGCAGTTTCTGATGGCAACTCGGGCGTAGGCGTATTTGTGTCGGTGGTGCTTGAGTCGCTATCGGTAGCTGTTTTTTGGTCTTGGCTAGCTTCTTTCGTACTGGCTTCTTCAGTGCCGACTTCTTCAGAGCTGGCTTCTTCGGTGCTGTTTTCTTCAGTGCCGACGTCTTCAGAGCTGGCTTCTTCTTGTTGGCGAGCCTGAATATTTTGGTAGGCAGCTTTGGCCCAGTTTAGGTAGTCTTCTGAACTGACGGGCGCATCTTTTTCAGCTTGGTCTTCAGCATTTTCTGCGTTTTGGGCTGTTTCGTTTTGAGATTCTTCGGTAGGCGCTTGGTAGCTGCGCTCAAACCAGTTAAAAGCTGCCATGGCCCTAAACTCACTACTCGACTTAGCTTGAGGTTTCACGCTGACACAGTCTCTAGACTGATGTGCTGGGTTCCTCTATCTGGGATGCTTCTAGCTTATCAGTCGCCCGGCGAAGTACCCCATTGATAAAGCGATAGCCCTCTTCATCGCTGTATCGCTTGGCCATTTCGATGGCTTCATCAATGGCGACTTTTTTAGGCACGTTGAGATATACAATCTCGACCATGGCTAGGCGCAAAATGTCGCGGTCAACTCGGGCCAGCCGGCGAATGTTCCACTTTTCCATGGCGCTATCGAGCTGCTGGTCGATGCTGCGCCAGTGCTGTATCCAGCTTGCTAGCAGGTCGCAGGCGTAGCTGCGTACAGTATCTTTGTCTATCAGGTTAGAAAGATGGGTGTCGGAGAGGGCCTGTTGAAAGTCGGCGATCGCTTGTTTGACCGATTGAATGGATGCTTGAATGTGCGATCGCACTTCTCCAATATCTGCGGTTTTTTGTAGGTTCTCTGCCATCAGCCTGTCCGCTAGCTCAATGGTTTCAGCAGCCGCTTCTAAGGCTGCCTTGCCGGTTACCATGCCTTTGCTATTTTCTTGCTGAACAAAAATCAGCAGGTTCAACGTTGCACCAACTTTGTTAATGGCCGATTCGACGAGGGGGATTGCGGGCAGAATGCGTGAGCGTATATCTCCGACTTCCACGGTGCGGGTCTCACTTTCGAGCACGAGCCGTTCGCCCCGCTGAAGCTCGCCGGTAGCCGTTTCGAATGCTTCTTGTGCGTCTGCGCTCAGTGTGCCCAAGGCTTTAACGAGCAGGGCTTCAAGCTGCTTTGGTGAGGCGGGTTCCTGAGGAGATACATCCGGCAGCCCTTGCCGTGAAATAGATGGTCTAGATGCCGGTCTGGGGGCCGGGGTTGCTAGGCTGTCGGTTAGCTGACTGATGCCTAAAAGGGCTAATTCGCGGGCAATCGAGCGTGCCTTCATGCAATTTCTCTAGCGGGGTTCAGCCATTTTATCAGTCTTTTAGTGAAGCGGGGACTGCGTTTGCGGGTCTTCTGCGGCGGTACTCAATGGCTTTGTTCCCAGCGGTTGCGACTGGCTCAAAATGCTCTCTACGGGCAGCTTAGCAGGTGCTTCGGGTTCTTCCTTGAGGGCATTTTCTACCCGGTGCGGCGGAATCTCTGTCGCCAAGTTGGGGCCTACAATGCCGCCGGAGAGCAGCACCTTGAAGGCGTCTTCTACAGAGATAGAAAGATTTAGGATGTCGTCTTCAGAGACCACAGAATACCAGCCGCTAGTGGGATTGGGCGTGGTGGGGATGAAGACGCTGAGCATCTTAGTGGGAGCGTCGGTCATGGCCGCGCCAGTGACGAATGCGATCGCCCATAGCCCCCGCCTCGGATACTCAATCAACACGACCCGGCGAAAGCGACTTTTAGAATCTTGAAAGACCGTCTGCAGCAGCTGCTGAATGGTTTTGTAAACAGAGCCAGCTAGGGGAATCGACTGGACGATGCGCTCACCGAGATCCAGTAGCCAGCGTCCGGCAAAGTTTCTCGCCATCAGACCGATCAGCAAGATGGCCAAGAGCGGTACTGCGAACCCAATGCCCAGGTTGATCAGCGCGACCAAAAAGGGGTTCAATCCCGTGAAGGGATTTAGCTGCTTAGGAAACCGCGTCAAAAATCGAATCACCCAGTTGGCTACGTTCAAGGTGAGCCATATGGTCGTCGCCAGGGGAATGATCACGACCAGTCCGGCAATTAAGTCGTTTTTGATGTCTTGTTTGAACTTTTGAAACACGAGGACCTATACGCCAGCACAAACACTGGCCAATGTACATTCATTCTAAACAATTCTTTGCATAATCTCCGCTCTGAGTGCGGCTGCTTTCGTCCGTAGATTCTTTCATCCAGGAACGACAGGGATTAAAGTGTCTGGGGCTAAGGGTGGACTGCTGAAGCTAAGGCAACTATATCAAATACTTCCAATCTATAACTTTCTGCCCTTGACGCTTCGTCCGCTAGCTCTCCACATTTTGCTGAGGGGATAGTGGCAGATTTGTCTGGACATCCCTACATTAAACATCCCTACATTAAAAGAATGGCCCTCGCCAAATTTAGATAAATCAGCACACCGAGCACGTCCACGATAGTGGTGATAAAGGGGGCTGACATCAGGGCGGGATCGAGGCCGAGAGATTGGAAGAGGAAGGGAAGCCCGGCACCTGCGCTGGAGGCCAGTACAGAAATGCCCACCAGCGAAGCTCCAACGATGGCTGCAACGGGCAGGTCTCCCTGCAGAAAGTAGGCCCAGCCGGTGACGACGATGCCGAGCATGAGCCCCAGAAAAGCGCCCGCTGTGGCTTCTCTGCGGATCACTTGGATGGCGTCTTTGATTTTTAATTCGTCTGTGTTGAGGCCGCGGATGACCACGGTCGAAGACTGTGCGCCGACGTTGCCACCGGTGCCAATCAGCAGAGGAATAAAGGCCGCAAGCACCACGAAGGTCTGCAAGATGTCTTGCTGGGAGCGAATGACGGCGGCTGTGACGGTGTTGGTAATCAGCAAGACCGATAGCCACACGACGCGTTTGCGAGCGACATCTAGGAGGTTGCTCTGAAAATAGTTGTCGCCGCCCGACTGGACACCGCCCAGGGTGTAAATATCTTCGGTGGCTTCTTCTTCGAGGATGTCGATTACGTCGTCGACGGTGATGATGCCCACGAGGCGATCTTCTGTATCGACGACGGGGACAGCCAGGAAGTCGTAGCGCTGAATCATGCGGGCGACTTCTTCTTGGTCGTCGCTGGTTTGCGCTGAGACGACTTCGCGGGTCATGATTTCGCCGATGGTTTGCTCGGCGCGGCCAATGACCAGCTGCCGTAAAGATAGGATACCGGTGAGCTGACGGGCAAAGTTCGTCACAAAGAGGTAATAGACCGTTTCACTTAGCTCTGCCTGGGCGCGGATGTGATTGAGCGCCCTTTCGACGGTCCAGTTCTCTTTGAGGGAGACGTATTCTGGGGTCATAATGCGCCCGGCGGTCTGGGCTTCGTACCCCAGCAAGAGGGCGGTTGCCTGCCGCTCCTGAAGGCTCAGCTGCTCTAGCAACCGGCGCACGACTTTGGCAGGCAGCTCGTCAAACAGGCGGGCCCTATCGTCGGGAGACATTTTGTCGACGATGTCGATCAGGTCCTGGCGCTTAAATTCTTCGATGAGGGTCTGCTGGACGCTGGAGTCGAGATTTTCGTAGACCTCGATGGCTTCATTTTTGGGAAGCAGGCGAAAGGCGATCGCCTGCATGGTTTCGGGTAAGCCTTCGATGGCTTCTGCAATATCGGCAGGCTGAACGGGCACGAGCAGCGCTTTGGCGCCTCGAAAGTTTTCCTGCTCTAGGAGGGCTTGAAGCTGCGATCGCACCAACTCCCTCAACTCTTGGCGAGAGATTGTCTGAGTTTTCGATGTCGCTTCGCTATTCGGCAAGAGTCACTTCCCCACTGTTCAACCCGCACTGTTCGACCCACACACAGGCCAGACGTATTAATGCATCTAGCTTGTGTATTGCACGCCGCTTTTAGTCTACTGGTGAAGCGTCTTGGCTGACCGCTTTGGTGTGACGCCCGCAGTGACAGATCAAGGTTCCTACAAAGCTTCTATTCAGTCACCTGTCCATGGTCGTGACAGACTGTAGGCGACGGCTGGGAGAGGGACTACCGAATGCTTACAGAGAGACACTTTCTCGGTTTTCAACTTCATTATTGGCGTGAGTTCGGTCGGTATGGTTCGTCTGCTGGTCCGTCTCAATCAATTGATGGGAGGGCTGCGATGTTAGGCGGCAGTATGTTTTGACTGCGACTTTTTTGGGAGATGTACGGTGTGCTGTACCGTTGTGCGCCTCTGTCTGACGCATGAAGCAGGGTTCTGAAAAGGCGTCGGGTGAGATTAAAGGATTTTGGTAGTGTGCATGGTCGTTTGGTCTACCGGTTGAGGGCAGGGAGACCAGGCCTGCTGGTGTACTGACAACGATGCGATCGCGTCCTCTGATTTTGGCAGTGTAGAGCGCTTCGTCGGCGTTGTGAATGAGTTGCTCATAGGCCAGCGGATCGTCGTTACTAGGCACAAGGGTGCAAACGCCGATGCTGAGACTGACATGTTCTTTGATCAAAGAGCCCCGGTGAGGAATTTGGTCGCTATCGACTTCTGCTTGCACCGCTAGAGCTACCTGCTGCGCGCCCTCTGAGTCAGTGCCCGGCAAGAGAATCGCGAACTCCTCTCCGCCGTAGCGAGCGACTCTGTCTCGATGACGATGGGCACCCCGAACCAAGGCTGATGCCACGGTCTTTAGACAGTCATCGCCGCCCAAGTGACCGTAGGCATCGTTGTAGCGCTTGAAATAATCGATATCGCACAGCAGTAGTGACAGCGGCTGCCGATGTTCGTGCGCCTCCCTCCAGAGATGAACAATACTTTGATTGAAGCTGCGCCGGTTTCCTATCTGGGTGAGACCGTCGATAAACGCAATTTGCTGCAGGGCCTGGTTCTCTGCTGCTAGGGTCTGCTGCAGCCGGGCTTGCTCCGCCAAAATATGGTTGACCTCACTGAGCTGTTGGCTTAGGCTCATGCGATCTGCCTGGAGCTTGCGCACTAATTGGGAGGTCTGCAGATATTGAGCGATCTGTAGCCAAAAGGCCTCTGGGTCAATCGGCAGCTGCAGATAGCCGTTGCCGCCGCAGCGTAACGCATTGACTTTTTCTTGACTGATATCTCTAGCGCCCAAGAAAAGGATCGGCAGATGATAGGTTTCTAGCTGCTGCCGCAGTGACTGGCAGAGCGCTCTACCTTCAATATCAGATTCGTATAGTGGAATGAGCAGTAAATCCGGGGGCTGCTTAACGATGGCGCGTGCGATTTGACTGGTCGTTTCGAGTGATATTACCTGGCAACCTCTCTGTTGGAGCATGGCCGTGAGGTTGCGAAGCTGCTTTTTGGCTGAGGAAATTTGCTGCCAGATCATGACAGTGCCCTTGGTGGGTGCCAGATGCGTATGGGGCATGGGCCGACGATGGCACGACAGCCATCAGTGAATGTGAGGATAAGACCAAATAATTTCTTTTAATCTCTTTATAAGAATCTAACAATTTGTTTTGATATGGGGCTCCGTATAAATACGATTACGGTCAGCAGCAAAATCAGCGGGTCGAATCAAAACAGCTGCTTTTCATAGAGAAAAGCAGCTTGAAACCATAGAAATGCCGTAATTATTCAGTAGTATTGCGGATGTTCTTGAAGATTTGTAAAAAAGTCAGATATCGTACATTCACTTGACCCAATCTTTACATTGACCGTTTTTATCTGACATTTCTGACACTGACAGTGCGTTTCGTACCACCTTCCGGACAGGCGTAAAAACGCAGCAGAACTGTCCGATCAAGCCGCAGAACTGTCCGATTAAAAGGACGCGTCTGACGGTCGAAAAACCCCATCAGACCCGAAGGTTTCGTCTGATGGGGTTGTGCTCTCTGCTATCTTACGTAGCTTTTTAGACTCAGCAGCGCCTATGCTGCAGCCAGTCCTCGATGCCGAAGCAGGGCTTGGGTGCTAGGCTCCCGGCCTCGGAAGGCTTTGAACACATCCATCGGGTGGCGGCTACCACCAAGGGCAAGGACGGTGTCTCGAAAGCGACGGCCAATGGCGGCCACTTGTTCTGCATTGTCCAGCCCGCTCTCTTCAAAGGCGGAAAAGGCGTCTGCGCTGAGAACCTCGGCCCAGAAGTAGCTGTAGTAGCCCGCTGCGTAGCCTCCCGAGAAGATATGGCCAAAGCTACATAGGAAGGCATCTTCTGGCAGGGGGGGAATGACGGTGGTTTTGGCGGCAATGCGATCGCGTACCTGCCAAACCGATACGTCTCCGTCCGGTTCATAGTCAGCATGCAGTGCCAAATCGAGCCACCCAAAGCTAACCTGACGCAAAATGGCATTCCCCGTCATAAAATGGCGAGCCGCTAAGAGCTTTTGATAGTCAGCTTCGGGCAGGGGTTCGCCGGTTTCGTAATGCTTTGCCATGCCAAAGAGGGTGTCGCGGTCGTAGCACCAGTTCTCCATAAACTGGCTGGGCAGCTCTACGGCGTCCCACTCCACGTTGTTGATGCCTGCCGCGCCAGCATAGTCGACGTTGGTGAGCATGTGCTGTAGGCCGTGGCCAAACTCATGGAAGAGGGTTTCGACCTCTCGGAAGGTCATGAGGCTGGGTTTGCCATCGACAGGAGGAGACTGGTTGCACACGAGGTAGGCTACCGGCAAGCGCAGGCTGGTTTCGCGATCGCGGATAGTTTTGGCGCGGACGATGCATTCATCCATCCAAGCCCCACCCCGCTTTTCGGCAGGACGACTGTAGGGATCGAGGTAAAAATGGGCAATGGTGCTTTGGCTTTGGGTGTCGGCTACCTGAAAGTAGCGAACGTCTGGGTGCCATACCGGTGCCTGCCCATCTGCGCTAGAGATGGAGATGCCAAAGAGGCGTTCTGCCAAGCCAAACAGCCCTTTGAGTACGTTGGGCAGTGAGAAGTAGGGTCTGAGCGCTTCATCGCTCAGGTCAAACTGCTGCTCTCGCATGCGCTCCATCCAGAAGGGAATATCCCACTGTTTAAGCGGTTGTTTGAGCGGTTGTTTGAGCGGTTGACCGTCAGACTGCTGCTGGTCGGCGAAGGCCTGAACTTCAGAAAGCTCTTGCTGGGCGGCTGCGTAGCTGGCAGACCGCAGCTCTTCCATCAGGGCTTCGACGGCGCTGACGGAAGGGGCCATTTTTCTGGCTAGGCTGAGCTCAGCGTAGTTTTCGAAGCCGAGCAGCGTGGCCTGCTGCTGGCGCAGGTCGAGAATTTTTTCGATGAGGGGGGTATTGTCTAGCTCACCGCTGGAGGCGCGGGTGATAAATGCTCTGTAGAGCTGTTCTCTGAGGTCACGGCGCTGACTGTGCTGAAGAAAGGCTGTGTAGTTTGGCCTATCTAGGGTGATGCGCCAAGGACCTGTTTCGGCAATGGCCTGTTCTTCTCCGGCATCACGAGCGGCTTGGGCGGCTAGGCTCAAAAGGCTCGGTGGCAGTCCAGCGATGTCTTCGGGCTGGGTGAGCATCAGGCTAAAGGCTTTGGTTGCATCTAGCACATGGTTAGAAAACTGGGTGGAGAGCTCAGCGAGGGTCTGCTGGATTTGATTGAAGGTTTTTTGGCGATCGCCCGATAGGCCCACGCCAGACAGCTGCGCATCTCGGAGGGCGGCAGTAATAATTCTCTGCTGCGCTGAAGACAGCTCAGACCACGTTTCTCCGGTTTGAATCTGCTCAAGTGCGCTGTAAATCACTTTGCTCTGATCGAGTCGATTGGCAAACTGCACAAGCGCAGGTTGGACACTTTCGTAGGCGGCGCGCAGCTCCGGGCTATTTTTCACCCCCATGAGATGGCCGATGATGCCCCAGCTCCATCCGAGCCGCTCGGTGATGGCCGTCAACGGTTCAACGACAGATTCCCAGGTGAAGGCGTCTGCAGGGGCATTGGCGAGCTGAGTTTCTAAGGCGGAAATGTCTGTTTCTAAATGCTTGAGCAGCTGCTCAATGCCAGGGACGACGTGGTGGGCCTGGATGCTTGCAAAGGGCGGTAGCCCGCTGCCAATGAGTAAAGGATTTTGGGATAAGGAAGTTTGGGTAGCGCTGGTAGGCGCAGACTGAGAAGGCGGAGCGACACTCATAAAAATTACGGCTGGGTAGGTGCGAGCGGGATTAACTCATACTCACTATGACTTTGTTCTTTCATCATACGCCTAAAGGTTAGGGTCTGTGTAGCCTTGAATATTCTCAGGGCGAAAGGGGCGAATAACCCGGCTAGACTGGGCGATGAGCCCTTCGGCCCCTTTGACGACGAGCAGATATTTTCCGGCGTTTAGGCGGTTTCGGTAGGAGAGCGCATCGCCGCTGCCAACGCCAATGCCGACACCTCCACCAATGAAGAAACTACCCATGGCGCCTCCAATGGCACCGAGAACGCCGCCAATGAGCTGATTGCCCAAGGTGCCTGCCCAGGGAAAGGTATCGAGGCCGGTGATGAGGTTGAAGGTGAACCCGCCCACGAAGCCGAAGGGCACCAGCCAAATGCCCATTCGGGTAATTTGCTTCCAGGCTTCGTCTTTGGGATCTATCAGGCCGTATTCGTCGGCAGACTGGAACCCTTTGCCTAGGATGGCGATGTTGTCCATGTTGATATTGGCCGATTCGAGAGCGGTGTAGGCCTCTTCTGTTTTGATGCGATCGCTAAATACGGCCACCAAGTAGTTCATTGTTTGGCTTGCTCCTGTTCCTTGTGGAGTTGCGTTGGGGACTGGTTGGGAGGGGGTGGGTTGTCGGAGTGTAGATTGGCGGATTGCTGATTGTTGGGTTGTGAATTGGCTGTACGGGGGCGGAAAAGGTGTTGGTGAGTGGGGTCGTAGAGGCGCGATCGCACGACTTCTGGTGCAGTGCCGGGTGCGACTTCCGCTCGGTTGGCCAACGCTGGAGAAATAATATAGAGCGTTGTCCGAATGAGCTTATCTGCCTCGCTGGTAGCTGCCATGTCAGCTAGGGGCACAACTTTGATCTGTTCGTCGGGCCAGCCAACTCGGAAGCAGATAGCCACTGGGGTATCGGCTGAATAATGTTTGAGTAGGTCTGCTTGGGCTGCGGCCACATGCCGCGCGCTGAGGTATAGGCAGAGACTGGTGCGGTGCGCGGCTAGCCCGGCTAGCTCCTCGGTCGGCGGAACCTGGGTGCGACCGCTAATTCGGGTCAAGATAATGCTTTGAACCTGGGCTGGAATGGTGAGTTCTACCTGGAGTTTGGCGGCGGCAGCCTGAAAGGCACTGATGCCAGGAATCACTTCGAAGGGGATATTGGCCGCGCTTAGCCTTAGCATTTGCTCGTGAATAGCGCTGTAGAGGCTCGGGTCTCCAGAGTGCAGCCTAACCACCGATTTTCCTGCCCGAACTCGTTCAATCATTAGGGGCAAAATATCTTCAAGCGTCATATTTGCGGTGGCTATTTTCTCCGCATCTGGCAGGATATCGGCGAATACCTGTGTGGGCACTAGTGAGTTGGCGTAGACCAAAACATCTGCTTGTTCAATAAGTTTTTTGGCTTTTACTGTTAGTAATTCCGGATCTCCAGGGCCTGCTCCAACGATATAAACAGCCGGTGAGAGTGGCTTAGAGCGGTTTTGAGAATTCATTCAAACATCCATGGAATGCGGTCTAAAAAGATACTAAACGCTTGAGAATAGGTGAATTTATTACATTAAATAAAGTTGATGTGTGGTTCCAATATTCACAAATTCACTATTATCATTGGTTGCTTTTTGAAGAGTAAATAAAGGTCCTTACAAAACTCGGGATGTCTCAGAAAAATCCTGCATCTTGGTATGTAGATGCACCCTGATTCCAAGCCTCGAAAGTCTTTATGACCTTCGGGGCTTTTCTTATTTGAATCAGGCGATGGGCGCTTCTGCTGGTGCGTTCTTCGCGAGCTCAGTCGATCAGAGTCTGTTAGCTCAGCTGCTTAGCCATTTCAGTTAGCTTCGGTTAGCTGTCGACTTCGGCCATTTCAATCACTTCGCCATTGAGATCTTTGACCAAAAAGTTGAGGGGGCGATCGCGCCTGAGCTTGTGCCGAATGCCCCGAGTTTGTACCTGCATGAGTAAGTATTCCAAGCAGTCGTGGTCGAAGCAGACATGACGCTGCCGATTGCGATTGCCCAAGCTCGCCCCAGCGATGACGTGAAGCTGGGTATTTTTCTTTAGCTGGTACCACAGGCCATCTGGGCTACCATACTCACCGCCGGGGCGGCTGAGGCCTGCGCCTCCTAAACCAGGCGTGCCAAACATGGGGTCCATCATGCCACCTGCTGTTCCCAGCGTTTGCTCGTAGTTGTAGTAATAGTGCAGTGGCACGTCTGCGGCAGCAAGGCTCAATACGCCTTCGTAGAAGCGCCTTGCCATATCTAGGTCTGAGACCATCACGGTATGCACCTTAGGTGCGCTGCTCAAAAATGCCCACATCGCCCCGGCATAGGCCACCAAGAGCATCACCATGATGCCTTGGGTAGAGACCAATGCGTCTAGGGGAAGGCCCTGAAAGATATTGCCTAAAAGTGGATTGCTAAAGGAATCTCTCAGAGAATGGCCTAAAAGTGCATTTGTCATCGTGGTTGCCTTGACCGTAGATGCCTCAGCAAGAATGTAGTGAGTCATTTTATTCGGAGCTTATCGGAGCTTAAAGTAAGTGGGCTTAAGCAAGCGAGCTGAGCTAATGCAGCCTAGTTAGCACTTCAGCGAGGGTGCCGGTGGTCCGGCTGGTGCTGTCAAGCTTTTGCGCAGGTACGTGATCTTAATCTGTACGTAGTTTAACAAGCGAGGAATTTTAGAAGGGCGGGCGGTGAATTCACAAGCTTGGGCCTAGCTGTTGATTTTACGGTCGCTTTGTGGGAAAGCTGTAAATCATTAGATTAATAAAACCTGATAGATGGTGCCCCCATCGTCTACTTTCAGTACGGTAGGGCCAATACCCGTAAACTGAGACATCACGTATCTGCGGGTGCTCACACTGGCCTACAGCCCTAGCCTTCAAGAAGTTCTGCGTCAAACTTGTGCAAATTCCTACTTTCCCTGAATGCGATCACGATTTGGTTAAAGCGCTGATTCACCAGAGCGACTACGGGCTGGTGAATAGTCTGCAGCGATCGCCCACAGAGGGAAAGTACTTCACGGCGCTATTTTGTCGGTATAGCCCGGTGGTGTATTCGCTCATTCGCCATTCGGCCAGATCGCCGGTCCAGGCAGACTATCTATTTGCGCTGACCTGGCGGCACATTCTCAACGAGCTGAGCGGTATCGACTTGACGCCTTTCCGCCCGCCTGCCCAGAAATCGTCTGTAGATGCATCTGATGAAGGCGCAGACCTAGAGGGAGGCGCTGATTTCTCGTTGCAGGGGTGGCTGATTAACCTGACGGCGGCTCATATCAACCAGGTCAAGATGCCAGAGGTGGAGTCTATTCACTACGTGCTGCAGGATGCGCCCCCACCGCTGTGGTGCTACACCGAACGAGCGCTAGATGGACTGTCGGCCCGACATCGGTTAATTATTTTGATGGCTCAGACTTTTGAGTGGAGCGATACGCGCATTTCAGCCTATTTGCAGGCAGAAGGTGAGCAAGTTGCACCGCAGCAGGTGCAAGCGGAGCTGCAGTTGGCTTACCAGGCGCTAGAGAGAGCGATCCCAGCGGATATGCGCGAAATTTATCTGGATTACGCGCCCGCTGTTGTCCCGACTCCAGAAGCCGCTGGTCTCATGACTATTGAGTTTGATGAGGTAGATCTGCAGCAGACGTAGGCGGCCCGCTGATGTCTGCGAAGTGCCCCAATAGCGCAAACTGGGTATCTTAGGCCCGTACTGCTTGCGAGGGGCATACCAGGAGACAATGGGTTTTAAGCAATTGGCGGTTGCGCTGCTGACACTGGGTTGGGGAATCGCGATGCCCGTGCAGGCGGCTCAGAGCCTAACCGAGCAACTTCATACGCCCCCCCAATCGGCAGCCCGCGAGCAGAGAGATGTGGCCGATCAGTTTTTGCTGATGGGTCAAGGGCATATTTTATCGGGCAATGACGAGTCGGCCATTACCGCGCTGCAGGAAGCGGCCAACCGTTATCACTACCTCGGCGACTTTGTGGGTATGGGCGAAGCCTATGAGCAGCTCGTAAAGGTCTACGCGCGGTTGGGCCAATACGACTTGGCTGAGCAGGTGGTGCGTCAGCAGCTGGCCGTTGCTCGCAGCAATCAAAACTTTAGCGATCAGATTCTAGCGCTGAATAATTTGGGGACTATTCGGCTGCAGGATGGTGACTTAGAGACGGCTCATGCCGCTTTTATCGAGGGGCTCACGGTCGCGCAGGATGTGGAAAGCGAGAGCGGGATCGGGCTTTCTTTAAGCAATTTGGGTCTGGTCGCGGCGGCCCAAGGACAGCTAAACGATGCTCGCAAATACTATGAAGTGGCGGCCAACTACCGAGCGCGGGCGCGTGACTATGCGGGCCAATCAAATACAGACAGTAATTTGGCCGATGTGTTTTTAGCCAATGGCCAGGTGCGAGAGGCGATAGGGGCGTATCGGCTGGCGCTGTCTTTGGCCCGGGATGTAGATGATGCCTACTTGCAGCTCAGGGCGCTTGACGGTTTGATTTCGATTTATCGCGATCGCAATGAACCTCAGCAGCTTTCTGCCTACCTCAATGAGCGCATCGCCCTCACGCAGAGAACTGGCGACGACTGGCAGCGGCTGCTGACCTTGCAGACCCTCGGCGAAATTTATCAAGACTACGGAAACTACAGCGCCGCTTACGACGCCTTTAGGCAGGCGCTGGGGTTGGCACGCTCAATGGATCGCAAGCAGATGCAGTCTGAGCTGACGAATCGTCTTCTGTGGCTCTCGTCGCAGTCTGAAACATGAGGCCGTCCGCCTTGCGATCTATGATGGAGGCCTAATTCAGCGTCCATAGGTGCTTTCTTGCGGTTCGATATTGTCAGCCTCTTTCCAGACTTTTTTGCCTCTCCTTTGGCGTCGGGGCTAATTGGCCGGGCGCTGCAGCGCGATATCGCCGCTGTGCACCTCACCAATCCGCGCGACTTTACGACGGATAAGCATCACAAGGTAGATGACATTCCCTACGGCGGCGGGGTTGGCATGGTGATGAAGCCAGAGCCGATTTTTGCAGCGGTAGAGTCGCTACCCAAGCTACCAAGGCGTGAGGTGATTTTGATGACGCCGCAGGGACAGACCATGAGCCAGCCGCTGTTTAAGTCTCTGGTAGCGACATGCGATCAGCTGGTTTTAATTTGTGGCCACTACGAGGGCGTCGATGAGCGTGTGCTCAACTTAGTCACTCGGGAAGTGTCTCTGGGTGACTTTGTGCTGACCTGCGGAGAGATCCCAGCGCTGACGCTGCTCAATGGGGTCATTCGTCTGCTGCCTGGCACCGTGGGCAAATCTGACTCATTGAAGTACGAGAGCTTCGAGGCAGGCTTGCTCGACTATCCGCAGTACACTCGCCCAGCCCAGTTTCGCGAATGGGCAGTGCCGGAGGTTTTGATGTCGGGCAATCATGGTGCGATCGCCCAGTGGCGGCAACAGCAGCAGCTTGAACGCACTCAGCAGCGCCGCCCCGACCTGTACAAAGCGTATTTGGATAAAGCGTATTTGGATAAACCGCATTTGGACGAACAGCCGTCGCCTGAATAGGCCAATGTCGCCTACGAAATGTTGTGTTGTGGCGCTTCGTCTTATGATCTTTAAGATGATCTTTAAGAAAGCTGATAAAGCAGTTGTAGGATTGCTTCGTTGAAAGCTTTATCGCCCGACTAACCGACCGCTACGAACAACCGTGGAGTGATTTATGAACATTCGCATCGGCAACGGATACGATATTCACCGTTTGCAGCCCGGACGCAAGCTGATCCTAGGCGGGATCGACATCCCTCACACGATGGGTCTGCTAGGGCATAGCGATGCCGATGCACTGACCCATTCGATTATGGATGCCATGTTGGGGGCTTTGAGCTTGGGCGATATTGGGCTGTACTTTCCGCCTAGCGATCCCCAGTGGGCAGGGGCGGATAGTCAGGTGCTGCTAGCTCAGGTAAATCAGTTGGTGCGCGATCGCGGCTGGCAAATCAGTAATGTAGACAGCGTTGTGATTGCTGAGCAACCCAAGCTCAAGCCCCATATTCAGTCGATGTGCGATCAACTAGCCACCACGTTAGAAATTCAGCCTGACCAGATTGGCATCAAGGCTACGACCCATGAAAAGCTAGGTCCCTTAGGACGTGAAGAGGGGATCGCTGCCTACGCTGTCGTGCTACTGCAGGCGAATGCGTAACCTACTGTTGTCGTCGTCAGAGTTGAAGTTATCTTGCTAAGCGATATCTCTTCTCTTAGATTCTTGTATCTTCTTGGAAGCTGGTGCGATCGCTCTAGAATTCACAGGAGTTTTACAAAAAATGTCCGAAATTTTCTAAAAATGATGCCTGACGTCCGCAAAAATACTGCATTTTAGAAAAATAAGTGGCTGAAGTATCAGAATATACGCAAATATCCCTGTATCATTTATACAATCTTTGTTAACTATTAGAGGGTCGGCTAAATGAAAGCACGCTCTCTAAAGCGGTACTTCATCAAGCTCGGCTGAAGCTGTGGGTGTTTGTCACAGCTTCGCTTCTAACAGCTCGTGCCGTTTGATTAACGGCGGGCTATTGCTGGGCCATCGCCTCAGACATTGCTGAGGCAGTTGTCTGCAATATCAGGGAAATCGTCAGCTCAGACTGTCAACTCCAGTTGAGAAATTATCGATTTTTGCAAGGCTAGCACTCGGTGCGCGGACAGGCGCTTGGTAGGGCTAGCCAAGATGCTACTCAGGCGGCTGCGTTGGCTGTTAGCTAAGAAATCGGGTTTGGGCCATCTAGGCTGCTGGAGATTGTGCTAGCTGAGCTACTGACTTGGATTGAGCAACGTGAATGAACTAACGATGCTCTAAATGTTTGTTTGGATTGGGGAGTCTAAACTATGGGTGTACTGGGTGAATCTTCAGTGGTGTTAATTCCGGCTGTGCATAGACCGTTTGGCGCTGGGGCAGTGGGGGGTGCTTCTCAGGAAGCTTCTTCGATATGTGGGTTTGGTGCTAGCCCTCCAGAGCGAATCGGGGTTGGCGGAGAGTACGACTACAATGGTCTGGCCAAGCGCGTTTCGGCTTGCTTCGCACAGGCGATCAGCGAAGACGTTAGTCGGCTTAAGGTGCGTCAGCGAGGCTGTGTTGTTATCTTGACGGGGGCTGTTTCGTCCCGAGAATTGCTCAATCGGCTGGTCACCTTGGCAATCAAGGTAGAAGGTGCTGTGCTCGTGGAAATTTACGAGATGCGCTTTACTGAGGAAGAGCTTGCTGCTTAGCCCTTTCTGACGGATTGCGTCCCTTGTCACGAAAGCAGAATTCTCTCGATAGTTATTCACTGATAACCCTCTAGTGCACCGCACTAGAGGGTTATCAGCATGAGGCTATTCCATCATGGTGGCGACGAAGTCTGTGTACACCTCACCCTGTCGGAACGCTGGTGTCTCCATGACTCTTTGATGAAAGCCAATAGTTGTTGGGAGACCGGTGATGGCACACTCGCGGAGTGCTCGCTGCATGCGCCGAATGGCTGTGGTTCGGTCAGGACCCCAGACGATGAGTTTGCCGATCAGAGAGTCGTAGTAGGGAGGGATTTCGTAGTCTGTGTAGACGTGGGAGTCCATGCGCACGCCAAGGCCGCCAGGTGCCAGATAGCCGCTGATTCTGCCTGGATTGGGCCGAAAGTTGTGGTCGGGGTCTTCTGCGTTGATTCGGCATTCGATGGCGTGGCCCCGAAGCTTGATATCTGCTTGGGTAAACGGTAGGCGATCGCCCTGGGCAACCCGGATCTGCTCAGCGATCAGATCGATACCGGTGACCATTTCAGTGACGGGGTGCTCGACCTGAATGCGGGTATTCATTTCCATGAAGTAAAAGTCCCCGCTTTGGTCGACTAAAAATTCGACGGTCCCTGCACCTACGTAGTTGATTGACTGGGCTGCTCGGACGGCGGCTTCGCCCATACTTTTTCGCAAGTTGGGGTTGAGCGCTGCGCTGGGCGCTTCTTCCAACAGCTTTTGGTGACGGCGCTGAATGGAGCAGTCGCGCTCCCCGAGGTGGACGACGTTCCCGTGGCTGTCGGCCAAAATTTGAAACTCGATATGGCGGGGATTCTCGACAAATTTTTCGAGGTAGACGCCGGGGTTGCCAAAGGAAGCTTCTGCTTCGCCTTGGGCGGCCAAAAACATCTTGCTCAATTCTGCGGGCTCTCGTACTAGGCGCATCCCACGCCCGCCCCCACCCGCAGTCGCTTTGATAATGACGGGATAGCCAATTTTGGCGGCGAGCGCGGCGGCTTCTTCCTGGCTGCTGAGAAGGCCGTCGCTGCCGGGGACTGTGGGTACCTTTGCCTGCTGCATCGTGGCTTTGGCAGTGGCTTTGTCTCCCATGGCGAGCATAGCAGCGGCAGTCGGCCCGATGAAGGTGAGATTGTGGTCGGCGCAGATTTCGGCGAAGCGAGCATTTTCTGCTAGGAAGCCGTAGCCGGGATGGATGGCGGTCGCCCCCCGGGTGAGGGCGGCTGCGATGATATTTGGAATATTGAGGTAGCTTTTGCTGCTAGAGGCTTCGCCGATGCAGACCGCTTCGTCAGCTAGCTGGACATGGAGGGCGCTGCGGTCAACGGTAGAATGCACAGCAACCGTTGCAATGCCCATTTCTTCGCAGCTGCGAATGATCCGTAGGGCAATTTCACCACGGTTGGCAATTAAAATTTTAGAAAAGCTCATCTGGCAGCCAGCATCTTTCCGCTGAGACGTTAAGAAGATGATCGTATCACGCAGGGCCTGTTCCTTTTTTTCTTCGCGATCTCCGTAGAACGCTCAGGTTCTACCGCTGTAGAAATCTCAGTAGCAATCTCAGTAGCAATCTCATCGGCAACTCGGTAAAGAAAACCGTGGCAAAGTGCTCGTTATGGCGTATTGTAATAAGTCGATGTGCGACGTATATTGCCCTGTAAGCTGTCCTCCTCAGGCGCTTGATGACCCAGACTTGGGGCAAACCCTGAAGTGCATATCGATATCTGCGGATGTGGTGGAATTGGTAGACACGCACGCTTGAGGGGCGTGTGGCTCACGCCTTGCGAGTTCGAGTCTCGCCATCCGCATTATCACAAGAGCATGGTCAAAGGCGAATGGCCAAAGAAAGGCTAAAGGCAGCCCAAACAAAGGTGAGTGGCAAAAGCGATCGCTGAAGGCTACTGAACGAATGTGTTGTCGCTGTTATGCCAGGCGCTTCTTCGTTATGATAAGACTAAGGTCGTAAACTTTTGTAAACGCTTTGTCCTTAGCTTCTTCTGCCGCTTTGATTTCTTCCGGTGCTCCGAGTTCTGCTGTTCCTTTGGCGTCTCAACGTGTTGACTGGCATTCGCTGCTGCCACTTTGGCAGGGCGGCCAGGAGGTTGTCCAGCAGGGGCTCCCCCACGACCAGCTCTCGCCTGCTTGGCAAATCTTGATGTTGGGAGATGGGTCGCCGACGCGGCACTTGCAGCTGCTGACCCGCGAGCCGACGGAAGTGGATGTGATTGATATGTCTCCGGTGGCTGCAGAGGGTGACGCTGCGCCACCCCAAATTGCCAAGGTGCCAGGGCCCCACTTGCGCCGTCAGGTCTGGCTACGGACAGCGTCGGGGCAGCGCTTGGCCTACGCCGCGTCTTGGTGGGAGGCAAGCCATGTGGATGACTATCTGGAGAATCGTTCGCTGCCAGTGTGGGCAAGCTTGGCAAAGCTACGGACGGAACTCTACCGAGATATTCAAGGGATTGAGTTTGGTCATTCTGCGGCGCTAGAAGCGGCGTTTGACCAGAAGGGGCCTTTTTGGGGGCGACACTATCTGTTTTGGCATCATGGCAAGCCGCTAACGCTGATTTATGAGGTGTTTTCGCCTTATCTGATTCGATACTTAGGGCCTATGGGGTCAGCTGGCTTTTAATTATTTGCGGGTAGGACTCAGGGCCTTTGCGAAGCTGTTTGTGCGGTGGGGTCTAGCCATATTTGGGCGCGAATGGGGCCGTACTGGTCTCTTAGCGATCGCTCCACCTGCTCACCGATGCGATGGGCGATCGCCATATACTCCGGATGAAGGTCGATGTGGATTTCTATCCATACCTGGCGTCCGACCATGCCGCGAGACAGAATGCGGGTGCAGCGGGTGACGCCTTCTACTTGGGAGGCGATTTGAGCGATCGCTTCGGGTGCGATCGCCGTAGGCTGAAGCAACATGGGCAGCTGCTTGTGCAGAACCTCCCACAGGCTATTCACCGTCAAAATCACCAACCCGCTCGCTATGACCGGGTCTACCCACTGATACCCTTGCCGAACCGCAATCAGCCCAACGAGTAGCATGCCAGTTAGCCAGCTGCTGCTCAAAATATGCCTGGCATTAAGCTTTAGGGCTAAGCTGCAATTCTTTTGACTGTGCTGCGCCGAGAGCAGTACAACGCCCATCATCAGCGTGACGGCGCTGCCGACCAGCACGACGAGCGGCAGCGTAACGGACACTGGTAAAGGCGCTTGCTCCCGATATAAGAGGGTGGCAACTTGGTCGCAGGCAATGAGGAGAATAGAAATACTAGAAAAGCCCATAATCGCAGAGAGCACCAGCGTCCCAGCGACCTCACCCTTACCGTGCCCCCAAATTTCTTTGCCTAGGGTGCGCTGTGGTGAAGCGACAGCGACTAGGCTTAGCAAGGTGCTAAAAGCATTCACCAGCATATGCAGCGAGTCTGCCAACAGGGATAGAGAATGACTTACCCATCCAGCCGTGAGCTCAATCGCGAAGACAACTAGCGTGGTCCACAGTGTTAATAGGAGTAGTCGATAGCTGCTTTGTCGCTGGTATCCGCTTCCCTTCATAGCCGATAGGCTAGCATGAAGCGGCCAAATCACGGGGAGTTTTCAAGGGCTTACTGCCTGGGGATGACTTAAAGCTGTTTTGAAGGCTTGTAGCGTTTGCTTCTATTTCAGCTTTGAAATCTGTTTCTGAGAGAGCTGCTCCAGTTTTGCCCTTAGGCGTCTGTCCAGATAAATCTCTTCAGAAATCTCTTTAATAAATCTCTTTAAAATCAGAAAGGACACCGACGACTGGCCGTGTTTCGTCTCGGTGTCCTTGCTGGTTCGCTCCTCACACTTAACTAATATAGAAGATGGATATTGATTTGTCATCTGGGGAAGACACCTGAATGAGTCAGTAACAAATAGATAGTGCATTGCAATGAATATGCTGTGCCCTAGACATGACCTCAGAGTTCATCGGGTGGAATCTGGCCTAAATGCTCTATTAGCAAGGCTTTGAGTACTTTCTGAGTGACCAAAATGAGCCCGATGTAGGCCTGCCTGTGACAATGCCCCGTGGAGGCGTCTTCCCAAGAAGACTGTGGAAAGCCAGGAAGACACTGCCTGTAAAACGCTTCAAAGGCCTGATACAACTGGGATGTACGCTTCAGAAGCAAAAAATATTGTTTGGTTGGATACCTATAAGGAATCCAAAACATATCGTCTATGACGGTGATTAGCGTATGAATGAGTCCGACGGCTGCTGGGGATTGGATTTGTAAGCGATCGCCTGAATCAAGCCAGGGTATGCGCGCGGGTTCGCAGGCATAGACGGCCTGGGGACGACGGAGGCGGACAGGGACGCTAGGCCACTGCTTCAAAATGGAGGTGCAGCGTGCGTGTGCGTATTGTGCCTGCCAGATTGCGAGCTGGCTACGTTGATTTGGCGTGGGAGCTGACTCGGACGGAGACTGAACCTGACCGTGCGACGGCGGCGGCTCCGATGTTCGCAGGTACTCTAACCACTCAGCGATGCCGCTATCTGAGAGGCGAAATGCCAGCCATCCGGGACGTTCGTTTTCTATCTCGAATTTGCTCCAGAGGTGAAATTGTAAAGTGCCTGTATTTTCTGCGTAATTGTTTCGACTATTCGATTCAATCAACTTAGCTTTGTGCTGGATTTGAATTAATTTTGAGGGGACTTTCTGAACGCTTTGCTGAAGGGTTTGATGTGCTAATAAAAGCTGCTCAGTAATGCCTGTTCCCAGAAGCAATTGCGGCAGTGGCGATGTGTACAAGACGACTTTGATGCTTTGGGTTTTCTGTAAGGGAATATCTACAGTGCCATCGCGCTGTAAATTCTTTGCTTTCTGCGTTAAAGATTCGAGTGTGGGGGTGTTCTGTGAAAAGTTCGTGAAGCTATTTTCACTCTCTTCATATCTTCTAAATAGAAGCTGTTCTAAACAGTAAAGTAGAGTGCCTTTCAAAGATAAAAAGTTCACTGCTTGTAATGAGGGGTTAGAAGCATCTTGACAAAAAACTAGTAGATTTTACTAGGCGCTTTCACAAATTGTTCACGGACGCTTTCGGTAAATGCTGAAGTACTGATAAAGAACTGGATTTAGTCATACAAAATCCAACAATTTATATTAATGTACTAGCAGCATTCGTTCTTTTATGGCGTACTCTTGTATGGGTTAATGCAGAGCTTGCGCAGAGCCTGCTGTAGAAGCCTCTGATGCTGACTGATCAGAGGCAGTACATGCCCGAGATTACACTGAAGGCGCCCCCCTCTTTTGGCAATTAATCTATTTACTTATCCGTGTATTTACGGATGATTTGTATTCGGTCGATTATTTGCCTGTTTACTTTTCAACGCTATGCCATTATTCATTACATTTAGATGACACTTTCTACAACGGTTAAACACAATTCAACTATTCCTAATATGTCTTCTCCTCAACCGGATAATGCACGCCCTTTTTTAGCTTGGCAACGTATTTCTGATTGGGCTAGTGAGCATTACAGGTGCCGAACCTTCAATAAGGATGAGAAAATTCCCGCTCGTCCAGGACTTTTGTATCTTGTGCAGAAGGGATCCGTTCGTTTGCTTGGAAATGCTCAAGTAAGCGCCACAATGAAGAAAAAAAGTAGTGCAGCTCGGATGCCTTTGGTGGCAGCTGAGGAAGCTTTTCTCGGATTTGTCGGTGCGGGGCAGCCCTTTGAGGTGGTTGCTCAGCCACCCTTTACGCTGCAGAGCTTTGCCCACGTAGACCAGACAACGGTAATCTGGCTGTATTGGAACGATCTCGATACGTGGCCCCATTTTCAAAAGGAAGTTTTGGACGCTTTTCGCCGTCAGCACCAGCGTAAGCTCCTGTGGCTGAGCACGCTAGGTCAGCGCCGCACGATTGATCGGCTGCTGGGCTTTTTGACGCTACTGATTGATGAGCACGGTGAGCACGGTGAGCAGGGATACTATCTGCCTTTCCCGCTGACTCACGCTCAGATTGGTAGTGCTATTGGCTCTACGCGAGTGACGGTTACTCGCCTGATGGGCAAGCTGCGCCAGGGCGGCATGATTCAAAGCTACGGTGAGAATCTCATTTGCATTCCTCACAGTGCTAACTGGAAAAAGCCGGGTTAGCTGCAGTCTTTTTGCTTGGGTAGTCTTAAATCCAAAAGGCGCTCAGTGGATGATCCGCTGAGCGCCTTTTGGATGGGCGTTTGCTAGGTGTGAGGGCTAATGTATGGCCGAAGTGGGTTATGACTTTGTGTCGTTGGCCGTGGTGGGTTTGACGGTGAAGCGTAGCAGGAGTGAATTGATCACGACCGTGATGGAGCTAAGGGCCATGAGGCCACCGGCAAAGCCAGGGTTGAGTGATAGGCCTAGGGCGGGTAGAAAGACGCCTGCAGCTAGTGGAATGCAGATGAGGTTATAGCCGAAGGCCCAAGTGAGATTCTGGCGAATTTTGAGGAAGGTGGCGCGGCTGAGGGCAAGGGTGGTGGCGATGTCAGAGAGGGTATCGCCTATCAACACGATGTCGGCTGTTTCTATGGCCACTTCTGTGCCTGAATTGAGCGCAATGCCAACGTCGGCGTTTGCTAGGCGTGAGGGCTAGTTTGTGGGCGAAGTGGGTTATGACGTTGTGTCGTTGGCCGTGGTGGGTTTGACGGTGAAGCGTAGCAGGAGTGAATTGATCACGACCGTGATGGAGCTAAGGGCCATGAGGCCACCGGCAAAGCCAGGGTTGAGTGATAGGCCTAGGGCGGGTAGAAAGACGCCTGCAGCTAGTGGAATGCAGATGAGGTTATAGCCGAAGGCCCAAGTGAGATTCTGGCGAATTTTGAGGAAGGTGGCGCGGCTGAGGGCAAGGGTGGTGGCGATGTCAGAGAGGGTATCGCCTATCAACACGATGTCGGCTGTTTCTATGGCCACTTCTGTGCCTGAATTGAGCGCAATGCCAACGTCGGCTTGTGCTAGGGCTGGGGCGTCGTTAATGCCGTCACCGATGAAGCCCACCCGATGGCCTGACTGCTGTATCGCTGCGATCGCACTGACCTTTTCTTGCGGGGCAACCTCTGCGCTCACCTGCGACGGTTGTAATCCTAGCTGAGCGCCAATGGCATCTGCTGCTTCCTGGCGATCGCCACTCAAAATTTGGACATTGAGCCCGAGGGTCTGCAGGTGTTGGATGGTTTTGGCAGCTTCTGGGCGGAGCCGATCGCTAACGCCAATCAGCCCGCTCACTTGCTGGCCTATGGCGACGAATACAACGGTTTTTCCTGCTGTGGCGAGAGCGCTGGCACGAGAGCGCGTGTCTGCATCAATAGGGCAGTCATGTTGCGAGAGCCAAGCTTGGTTGCCGAGCAGTATCTGCTGACAGTCTGGCTGGTCGATGAGCTGGGCGCTGACGCCTAGGCCTGCTTGGGTGTGGAATGCTTGGGCGGTTAGAAGCGGAAGCTGAGACTCTGCGGCGGCTGTTTGGATGGCGATCGCCAGCGGATGGCGGGTGCCACTTTCTGCGGTGGCGGCAAGCTGAAGGAGTCGCTCTGCTGAGAGGTGAGGCACCAGGGGCAGCGCATCTGTGACTTGCGGCGATCCCGTGGTGAGCGTGCCGGTTTTATCGAAGACGAGGGTGTCTAGTCGGTGGGTTGCTTCTAGAATGTCGCCGCCGCGAATGAGGATGCCTCGGTCTGCGCCGATGCCTGAGCCGACTAGGATGGCTGTAGGCGTGGCCAAGCCGAGCGCGCAAGGGCAGGCGACAACGACAACAGCGATCGCTAGCTTCAGGCTAATCAGCCATCGCAACGATTGTGTAACGGTTGGTCCTAGGCTGCTGGTGTCAGACAGTTGATGCATGCCGGTCATATGCATGTGACCCATCGTGGACTGTGCAACCTCGGGCCAAAGCGGCGTGCCGATAAAGTACCAAAAGCAAAAGGTCAGTACCGCGCAAGTCAGCACGCCATAGGTAAAGTATCCGGAGATCAGGTCGGCAAGGCCCTGAATCGGTGCTTTGCGCGTCTGAGCCGTTTCGACCAGCTGGATCATCTGGCCGAGGGTGGTATCTGCGCCGGTTTTGGTGACTTCTAGAGTAATGACGCCAGACTGGTTGAGGCTGCCCGCGACAACGGGGTCGCCCGCCTGCTTTACAACGGGCATCGACTCACCGGTCAGCATCGATTCATCAAGGGTCGTTTGGCCGGTGGTGATGGTGCCGTCGACGGGGACTTTTTCTCCGGGGAGGACGCGCAGCCATTCTCCGATTTGAACTTGGCTAGCGGGAATTTGTACGCTGCCGGTGTCTGAACTATCGGTGGCAGAAATGAGCCTAGCTGAGGCAGGCTGAAGGGCGATGAGTGAGCGCAGAGACTTGGCCGCCTGAAATCTGGCCCTTTGCTCCAAGGTTCGACCCACCAAAATAAAGCTCAGCAACATCACTGGCTCATCGAAAAAGCACTCCCATCCCAGCCCTGGGAAGACCAGCGCTGCCACGCTCGCGAAGTATGCACTCAAGGCACCAAGGGTGACTAGCGTATTCATGTTGGGCGTGCCCCGTCGGACGCCCTGAATGCCTTCTACAAGAATCTGGCGGGCAGGGAATAGCAGCGTGAGGGTCGCCAGGGTGCCGTGAAACCATAGGGTGCTGATGATGGGGATGCTTTGCAGCGCTTGAGCGACCCGATTAGTGAGGGTGAGATGCTGCAGATGCCCGAAGATGGATAGAGTAAGGAGAGTGGCTGCGATCGCAAGCTGAAGGCTTTGCTGCTGCTGTTCGGTTTCTTTGCGGGCGAGCCAGTCTGCCTCTGCCGTGAGCCCTGACTGCGCTTGGCGCTGACGCAGCTTACTGGGGTAGCCAGCCGTGGTAAGGGACTGTGCGATCGCCTCAGGATCAGCGGTTTGGTCGCAGTCGATGGCCGCTACTTCAGTGACTAGGTTGACCGTTGCTGCGCGCACGCCTTCGCACTGGGCGAGCTTTTTTTCGACGGTGCTCACACAGCCTGCGCACATCATGCCTTCTACATCGAGCACCCAGGTTTCTGTGTTGGCCGGAACGGTATTCCCCTTGGCAGCATTGCGAGGCGAGTCAGATGTGACGGGTCCCTGCTGAGGTTGCGCTGAGCGGGCTGTGGATGTTTGGTTTGTAGGGTCTGGGGGTGAGGGCGCGAGCTGGCTCATAAATGATGCGTGAAATGTTCAGGGACTAAAGGCTAATCGCGTTTCGGTCCTTGCTTTTGATCGTACGCCAATTTATTGATTCCATGGGTTTGGCTTCGGCTTGTTTAATCTTCGGCTTGTTTAATCTGCGGTTTGTTTAATTGAGGGGTGTACATCTAAGGGAGAAGCAGGGTCGCTGCCGGTATATAAGGGCTTTGTCTTGTAGATGACAAGCTACTTTAGGGCTGGGCGATACCTTATGTAAAACAGCGGTGGAGCAAACAAAGGCTTATGTTTTCAGATATTGCTCGCCATTGGGCTCGTGAAAGTATTGTGGCTTTGGCCAAGCGATCGCTGATTAGTGGCTATCCGAACGGCACGTTTCGGCCAAGCGCCGTGGTGAGCCGGGCGGAGTATGCGGCTCTGATGATGCGAGCGTTTCCTGATTTGGAGGTTCAGCAACCTGCCGTCGCATTTGAGGACGTTTTGCCGGGGTACTGGGCGTATGAGGCGATTAACTGGGCGACGTCGCGGGGCCTGTTTAGCGGGGATGAAAACGGTCGATTTTTGCCGAGGCAAAGAATTTCTAGGGCACAGGCGATTGTGGTGCTGGTCGCGGCATTGTCTGCTGACCAGATGAGTGAGGCAGTGAGTGAGCCAGAGGCTGCAACGGCGGCACAGCAGCTGACCGCGAAGGTCAATGAGACTTTTGTCGATGCTGAGGATATTCCGACCTACGCCAGGGATGCGGTGGGGAGTGCGATCGCGCAGAACTTGCTGGTGTCTTTGCCAGAGCCGAGAAGGTTTGAACCACAGCGAGCGATGACTCGCGGCGATGTGGCCGCCCTGTTGGGTCAGGCGCTGCGGATTCCAATAGAGGAGCGGCTACAAAAGTTTTCGGGGTTAGAAAAACCTCGAAAGGACCTGTTTAAGGAATTTTTTGATCGAGAAGAAGGATTTAATGCTGAAAAGCTGGCGTTTTTGGATCGGGGGATTTGGCGATCGCCCTATCGCAATGACGTTGCCAAAGCTGCGGTGCGCCTGCAGACTCCGACGGCAATTCCTCAGCCGCTGAGTAATGCGGCGGCCTATCCGAGTAGAGGGGAACTGCCCGTTATTGACTTAGGTGGGTTAGACTTTCTCTCGCCGAATATTCTGTCGGGCTGTGTATGTGTGGGCACTGTGGAAGGCGGGCAGCTGAAGGCCCGGTGGCTGGGGCGAGACGCATTGACGAACCGGCAAATGTGGAGCTCGACGAAGTTTGTTCCGTTGCTGAATTTGATCGACCGGGCAAATGCGACAGCGCCATTGGCAGAGATGGATCGCTGTCGGATCCGCGCTGCCGGTAGCCGCACCAGCCGAGGCCATACGTTCAACGAGCTCGCGGCTGGCATCATGACCTACGACAATCGGATTGCCACCTCAAATTCGCTAGCGGCAATGTTCAAACATTTCAATACGCCCAGCGGACTAGAGCAGTGGATGCAAAAGCTCACGGGCAACCGGAAGCTGTCGTTTCAGGGGCGCTACGGTGAGGTGCCGTTTCTTGAGTCTCCGGAGCTGTGGGACACCAAGACCCGGCAGGTGCTAGTGACTTCTCCCGGGAAGCGCCATCAGGGAGAAAACTTGGTCTCGACTTATGACCTGACGCGATTGATGACGATGGCCGGGTGGCATTGGCGACTGCCCAAGCGGGCCATTATTCCAAATGCGCAGGGGCATAGTCTAGAGAGCGTGCTGCGGGCGATGGGGGTAGATACGGCTCGCTATGTGGATGTGGCGCTGGAGACGTTGGAGCTGTCGGCGGTGGTGCGATCACCGGTCATTTTGTCGAAGAGTGGATTTGGCCGTAGCGATCAGCGCGATCGCACTGAGCTTACCTACTGCGCCATGGTGCAGTTTAGCCTGCCCCGCCCCGGTGCCTCGGACCCTACCGCCAGCCACCAGCAATATAGCTTTGCCCTTACCCTGATCGCCGCTCAGAGAACGGGGAATGCTCACCAAGAGGCGCGCTCGGTAGATGCGCTGATGACCGCTGAAGTGACAGAAATTATTCGGCGCTTGGTGACCCAGCAGCTCTAGCTAAGCGGTCTGTCTCTAAACGGTCTGTCTCTAAACGGTCTGTCTCTAAGCGGTCTGTACGATATCGAGCCGGGATTTTGAGAGCTTCTTCATCCAGCCGTTGAGATAGTCTCGATTGAGCACCTGCTCTTTGGGGTCAGCGGTGTCTGCGGGGTAGGGCATGAGACCTCGAACGGCGGCTTCGGTCACACAAAACATCGACTTTTGAAAGCTTTGACTGAGCCGGACGCGAACGTCGTCTTGTCCTCGCACGGAGTTTTGGTACAGGGTCTTGAGATAGTCGGGCACGTAGTGGCGCATGTCTTGCATCAGTAGGGTGGGGGGAATGCCCGCCCCACCGATTGGCAGCGGGTCTGCAAATAGCGCCCCGTAGCCAAACTGACCCTGATCGATGGGAATCTGGTGGGCCTGCGCGTTGTACGACACAGTGCCAAAAAAAGGCGTGCCTCTAAAAAAAATAGATTCTACGTAGGGGACGGCGGTATCTGGCAAAAAGGTCAGCCCTGCTGAGTCTGGAATAATGTCAAACTCGGTGCCTGAAATCGTCACTTTGTAGACGATGGGCTTGGTTGCGCTCGCCACCAGCCCCGCTTTGACGAAGTTTACGACCGCGTCGATAGAGCCAATCTCGCCCTGGTCGTAAGCGGCAGAAAGGTCCATAAAAATGTCGCTCATGACTCGCCAAAACTGGCCTAGCCCAGAATAGTAAGCCAGCTGCCGGACCTGCTCCGGCAGATAGTCTGGAAAGATGCGATTGAGGGTAAATAAAACTGGATTTGTCCGGGCCTTTGCTTGAATAGCCGGGCTACAGCAGGCCCAAAAATGGTCAGAGTCTAGATATTCGTCGAGGCCGCCGCCGCCATGCCACATCATGGTGCGCATAACGTATTCGGCGTATTCGTAGTTGATCCGGTCGTGCCAGAGGTGCTGAACAATCTTCTGCGGTGTCACTTCCCCGTTGAAGTACTTCAAGATGGGGATTAGCACTAAAAACTGGTGGTCTGCAATGTATCTGAGATTAACTGAATAGGCATCTAGCACCACGCCATAGGCATGCAGTACACCCACCACCTCGGTGAGATTGTCGGCGGTGTCAGGTAGGAGCGGGTTACCAGATAGCAGGCGATCTATATATTCCTGACGGGAATAGAACGGGGCTATTTGCAGCTGAGCTTTTGAAACTGTTTCGGTCATAGCGATCGCGCGTTCTTGAAGGCAACCTACGGATAATTTATAGCTTTGACGGTAGCTGGGCGACGGTTTGCTCTACTGCTGGAACCACGGGCAAAAAGCTATTGGTGGTCGATTCTACCCAGCGAGTCAACCATTCTGGCTGTAGGCCAAAGGCAAAAATTAGAAGAACCAGCGCTAAGGCTGGAATGCGATCGCGCCAGCTCACCCCTGATAGCGTCACGACAAATGCCCCGCCCATTTGCTTGGGAGACGCATTCAACCGCCCGAAAAACACCCGATTAATCATTAGCAAAAAGTATACCGCCGTTAGCCCCGAGCCCACCATGCACAGCAGCGTTTGCAGGGCGTAGCGCTCAAAGCTACCTCGAAACACAATGAATTCTGAAATGAAGCCAATCATGCCGGGGATACCGGCGCTGGCCATCGCGCCCAACACCATGAGCGAGCCAACAAAAGGCAGGCCGCGCTCAGGGGCCATTAGCCCCCGTAGTATTGTGAGGTCGCGGGTTCCGGTTTTTTTGTACACCACACCTACGAGCATGAACATCAGCGCAGAAATCAGGCCGTGGCTCACCATCTGTAGAACGGTGCCTAAAATGCTCAGCGGGTTGGCGGCAGCGGCGGCTAGAAGAATGTAGCCCATATGGCCAACGGAGCTGTAGGCGACCATTTTTTTCATGTCGGTTTGGGCGATCGCAGCGAGCGAACCATACAGCACGCTGACCACTGCCCACCACGCCAGCAGCGGCGACAGATCTAGCCACGCATCGGGAAAGAGCCCCACACAAAACCTCAGCATGCCGTAGGTACCCAGCTTCAGCAGCACCCCTGCGAGCAAGACTGAAATTGGCGTCGAGGCTTCTACGTGGGCATCTGGCAGCCAGGTGTGAAAAGGAACCAGCGGTATTTTGATGCCAAACCCAATCAGTAACACGCCCATTAGCAGCGTTTGCTGCACCAGCGTCAGTCCTTGGGCAAGCGCCGGGTCGTAGTCAAAAGAGCCCGTTCCTGCCAGAAAGATCAGGCCTAAAAAAGCCCCCAAAATCAGCACCCCAGAAAAAGCCGTGTAAATCAGAAACTTTGTCGCTGCGTAGCCACGCCGGGCCCCGCCCCAAATGGCAATCAGCAGATACAGCGGAATCAACTCTAGCTCATAAAACAAGAAAAACAGCAGCAGGTTGCGGGCGAGAAAGGCTCCGGCAACTGCGCTGGCAATCAGCAGCAGCATGGGATAGTACAGCCGAGGCCGCTTTACCTCTACGCTGAGATACACAGACACCAGACACAGTAGGCTGTTTACCACGACCAGCGGCAGGGAAATGCCATCTACACCCAAGAAATAAGAGAGCCCCAACGGCTCTACCCAAGCGAAGTATTCAACAAACTGAAACCCCGACTGGCTGATATCAAATTGCGATACCAAGTAGAGCGTGACCAGCAGGTTTACTGTCAGCGTTATTAGCGCAGCCCACCGAGCTTGAGAAACTTCCAGGGCTTGTGGCCAGATGCTAATGAGCAAAGCGCCGATCAGCGGAATCAATATAAGTGCGCTCAGTATCACAAGTTTTCTCCTACCACATGGCCCAGGTTGTCATTAGCACCAGCAGCCCGACCCCAGCCACAATCGTCAAAATGTAGCTCTGAGACTGCCCCGAAGCGCTGTATTTCAAGCCTTCACCGCTCAGCAAAGACGCCGCCCCAACCAGGTTGACCGCGCCATCGATCACATAGCGGTCAAGCCAGCTACTCCAGTTCGACAGCAGGGCGACCAGGCGGACCACGGTGCCTTCGTAGAGCTTTTCGGTGTAAAAGTCGTTGCCCAGCAGGTCTTGTACGGTTCGCAGGGAGCGGATGCTAGAGCGCGACCAAGCCCGATTGAGCGGTAAGTAAAAGCCCAATGCGGCCCCTGCTACGCCGGAGATAACGAGTAGTGCTACCGCTGCCAGGTTGAAATAGGCCAGGGGGGGCAATAGGGACATGCGCTGCATGATGATGGGCAGCAGCAAGGCAAAGACCGACAGGGTCATCATCGGAATGGACATGAGCCATCCGACTTCTGGCGTTCGGCGAGTTTTGGCCTGGGGCTCTCCCAAAAACACCAGGCGGAAGACGCGCACTAGGTTGAGCGTCGTCAAGAAATTTACGAGTAAGAACACACCCACGAGTACGGGGTGCTCTTTCCATAAAAACTCTATCCCAAGGCAAAACGACCAGAAGCAGCCAAAGGGTAGAACGCCCGTTAGCCCAAGCGCGCCAGTCAGAAATGTCAGGGTCGTTGCTGGCATCCGCGACCAGATGCCGCCCAGCTCGGTGACGTCCTGATTGTTTGTGGTGAAGACGATGGCTCCGATAGTCATGAAGAGGAGTGCCTTGGCGATCGCATGGGTAAAGAGCATCATGAAAGCCACCCCTGGCCACTCGGTCCCAACCGCGATAAACACCAGGCCAATGTAGGCGCTAGTGGAATAAGAAAAGGTCCGCTTCAGATCGATCTGTGCCAGCGAGACTAAGGCTCCACCGACGGCTGTAATCGCACCGATGATAATGAGCACATCCAGCGTGATGGGTGAGAGGACAACCACCGGCTGAATTTTGATCAGGACGAAGGCACCGCAGGTGACGACCACTGAGTTCCGCAGGATAGAGGCAGGACTGGGCCCTTCCATGGCTTCGTCGAGCCATAGGTGTAGCGGAAACTGGGCGCACTTGCCGGTGGGGCCTGCGATTAGTGCTAGGCCCATTAGGGTTGCTGCGGTGGGTGCTAGGTCGGTTTCTTTGACCCAAATGTAGAGATCGTCAAATTTGAGGCTGCCAGCATAGGTGCTGAGCGCGACGAGGCCCATCAGCAGCAGCACATCGCCCACTCGCTTGGTCAAAAAGGCATCCCGCGCGGCAGTGACCACCAGCGGCTGCGCGTACCAAAATCCCACAATGAGATAGGTCGAGACGGTGAGCATCTCCAGCAGGAAGTAGCTTGAAAATAGAGAGCTGCTGAGAATGACGCCGTTGATCGCTCCTTCAAAAAAGCCCATCAGGGCAAAAAAGCGGGCAAGCGCCCAGTCTTTTTCTAAGTAGCCCATGGCATAGATCTGCGCGAGTAGGCTCAGTCCTGTTGCCAGCCCTAGAAAAATCAAGTTAATCACTGAGAGATCCAGCGAGGCCGATAGGTTGAGTTCAGAGACTTTCAGCCATTCAAAGCTGACAACCTGAGGGCCCATATCCCAAACGGTCTGCAGCAGCAACAATCCGTGGAGGGTCGCAATGAACGTTGTAAAAACGTTGATATACATGGCTGGCCGAGGCCCACTCTGCCGAATGAGTCTGGCCGCCCAAGGCAGCGCCAGTAGCGCCCCCACAAGTCCGTACATTGGGATCAACCAGCTCCACTGAATCAAAAACTGTTGCATTACTGGCACTTGAATAAAAATCTTTGGAACAAAAGCGATCAGAAAAGCAAACGTGATCGGTCTTGCTTGGGCCTAATCCCATTGCTGGCAGATGAGTCTTTTGACAGGTCTTTCGACAGCTGCTCTGATTAAATCTTTGGTGAGCAGTCGCGATCGCTCAAACAAAATTAGTTTGAGTAGAGAATAATTAAAATCAACAATTAACGCATCCCATTTAGTGGTGAGAGCATCTACAAATTAGAACGAAAGAAGGCACTAATATTTAGCGACTGATGTCTAGATATCAACGCTAAGTGGCTCGGATTTCAGGAAGACGGTGAAGGTTAGGTGAAATATGAGATCACGCTACATTTCTTGATAGTACCTGACTGCCTGATCTCGCCGTTCGTTGCTCACCGGGAAATAATGATGACGTTTGGCTGACCTTTGCCTCTGCGACACATTGTTCGAAACTGCCTCTTTTGTGGGGTTTTATCTGTCTTTCTGGCTGTGGCAGCATAGCTCTACCTGCTGACTATCTCGGGAACGAGGGGTAGGGACGGGCGAGATCGCTTAATATTCCTTCACTTTTAGACATAATTGGCAACCACATCTACATAAGTTTTAATGATGTTCGGTATTAGAGACAATCATTGACGCTTATATTGTCAAACCGGCGGCGCCATTTTATTCTGAGTTATGACGCAAGAAGTTGTACGGGCACATTAAAAGAATTTTAAAAAGTAGGAACAGCTGATTTTTTACGCACTGTCTGCTGGGATCTCCGTGGTCAAACGAAGGTTTTTCTATCAGAAATTCGCCCTGTTATAGCTCTTTCATTTAGGAGATTTCGATTAATGCCTATTGCTGTTGGAATGATTGAAACCAAGGGTTTCCCCGCAGTGGTTGAAGCAGCTGATGCCATGGTTAAAGCTGCCCGAGTAACGCTTGTGGGTTATGAGAAGATCGGTAGTGGCCGGGTGACTGTGATTGTCCGCGGCGACGTTTCTGAGGTTCAGGCCTCTGTCTCTGCTGGAATTGAGTCTGCCAAGCGAGTCAACGGTGGCGAAGTGCTCTCGACCCACATCATCGCTCGTCCTCATGAGAATTTAGAGTTTGTGCTTCCGATCCGCTACACGGAAGCGGTTGAGCAGTTCCGCTCTTAGCGATTTTTTCAACGGTTCAAGAATCTGGACGGGTTGAGTTTGCAGCTAGGCGCTGCCTATGCAGCGACTTGGCTTCGGAGCGTTTGGTCGCTGAGCTTGGTTGACGGACTTAGTTGCCGATGATTGGGTTTGTTGTGTTGTTTTGATTGTGTTTTAGGAAAGATCTATGGCAATTGCAGTAGGAATGGTAGAGACGCTGGGCTTTCCGGCGGTAGTTGAAGCGGCTGATGCGATGGTGAAAGCCGCTCGCGTAACGCTGGTAGGCTATGAGAAGATCGGTAGCGGTCGGGTGACTGTGATTGTTCGCGGCGATGTCTCAGAGGTGCAGGCTTCTGTGGCAGCTGGTGTAGAAAACGTGAAGCGTGTCAACGGCGGACAGGTGCTGTCTACGCATATCATTGCGCGCCCCCACGAGAACTTGGAGTTTGTTCTACCGATTCGCTACACGGAGGCTGTCGAGCAGTTTCGTGAAAGCGTAAGCGGTATCCGTCCTTACGGTAGATAGGCTGTATGCGCCTAGCGAAGGTGAGAGGGACGGTCGTTAGCACCGTCAAAGATGACAGTCTGATGGGAGTCAAGTTTTTGCTGGTGCAGTTCATCAGCGATGCTGGCGACCCTGAAGACGATTACGAAGTTGCTGCTGATGTTGTCGGAGCGGGTGTAGGTGAATGGGTGCTGGTGAGTCGCGGCAGCGCTGCGCGGCAGCAGCAGCGATATAACCAAAAGCCGGTCGATGCGGCCATTATCGCCATTATCGACACGGTGAGCCTAGATTCTGGCCTGCTCTATGACAAGCGAGAAGACTTTGGCTAAAGCGCTTTAGCAGAAAGGCTGTAGTGCTTGCTCTGTAAGTTTTAGGTGAGACGAAAGGGGTCACATGGTTGCCCGCGGTCTAAGCCAAGTAGAAAATCAGTCCGCTAGTCAGGACGCAGGTAGGAGCCCATCGCAGGGTCCGACGCCTGCGTTCTCAAGGTTGACCCTATCGGCAAACCCGACGGTTTCACCGTCTGCAGATGTGCACGATTTCTGTTTGGTAGAAGGAGATGTGCGTATCGGCGCGGGGACTGTGGTCGCACCGGGCACTGCTGTGACGGCGTCCTCGGGGGCCTCTGTTCAGGTGGGCGATCGCTGCTATCTGCTGCCAGGTGTCGTGGTAGAAGGGGTAGCTGGTGCTCGGGTAACAGGCGCTGCTGGTACCTACTCCGTCTACATAGGCGATCGCAGCATTATTGCTCACAAATCGTTAGTTCACGGCCCTGCCTTTATCGGTGCCGACTGCTTCATTGGCTTTCGTTCGACTGTCTTCAACGCTCGCTTGGGCGATGGGTGCGTCGTGATGATGCATGCCCTCGTTCAAGATGTAGAGGTGCCGCCGGGCAGATGTGTGCCGTCGGGCAGTATCATCACTGCTCAGCACCAGGCCGACCAGCTACCGAAGGTTCGCCCCGAGGATCTTGAATTTGCCAAAGAGGTTGTGGGTGCTTCGGCCTATGCCTTTATTCATAGCGGTGCTAACGGTCGCGATCGCCAGTCATCAGGCCAGTTATCAGGCCAGTCATCAGGCCAGTCATCTGGCAACTATTCTAGGAGCGGCTCTGGCTATGGCGCTGCTTCTCGTCAGTCCGGAGCCCGGTTAAAACCGGTTCATAGCTCTACCCAATCATCTGCTGATTCATTCCGTCGTACTCGTCCATTGCCATCCGCCACTGAAGGAGCAAACATGCAAGCCCAAAGACTCTCGCCCGAAATTGTCCAACAAGTCCGCCAGTTCTTGGCCCAGGGCTACCGCATCGGTATGGAGCATGCCGATAAGCGTCGCTATCGCAGCGGCGTCTGGGAGACCTGCACACCGATCAAAGACACCCGGGAGCAGGCAGTATTTGCCGCGCTAGAGCAGTGTTTGGCAGAGCACAGCGGTGAGTACGTACGCATGTTTGGCATCGATCAGAGGGTCAAGCGCCGGGTTGGCATGGTAACCGTGCAGCGCCCAGATGGTAAGCCCGTTAGCATCGACAGCAAGCCCATGGCGTCGGCAGATAGCCGCAACAATGGCGGTGGTTACTACTCGGCTAGCAACAATGGCTACAGCAGTAGTAATGGCAACGGTAGTACTGCGGGCGGGCTGACGCCAGCCATCATGCAAGAGGTGAGCAATTTGCTGCGCGGGGGCTACATCATCGGCACTGAGCATGCCGATCCGCGCCGCTATCGCAGCAATGTTTGGAAAAGCTGCTCACCGATTGATAGCACCCGTGAGCAGGAGGTATTTTCTCGCCTTCAGCACTGCTTGGAGGAGCACAGCGGCGAATATGTCCGCATGTTTGGCATTGATCCACAGGCGAAGCGGCGAGTCTCTTCGACGACAATTCAGCGGGCAGATGGCAAGCCGGTTGAGATTTCTAGTCGTTCTGTAGCGCCTGCAAGCGGCGGCGCACAGGCAGGGCAGTCTGGCGGACAGTCTTATTCTGGCGGGGCTCAGAGTGCTGGTGTTGGTAACTGGAGCAGCGGTAATAGTGCGGCCGCAGAAGCGGCTGGGCAAATCCTGCGTCAGGGCGCTCAAATTGGCATTGAGTTTGCAGATGCTCGTCGCTATCGCAGCGGTATTTGGCAAACGGCGCCCAAGGCAAACTCTGCCGGTGAGCTACAGAAGTTCTTGAGCGCGAATGCCGACAAGTACGTGAGAATCTTTAGCGTGAATACTGCGCAAAAGACCCGTGGCGCAGCCACGACGATTCATAAGCCCGGACAAGCTCAAGCGCCCGCTGCGAAGGCTTCGACCAACGGTGCCCAAGCCGCCCGAGGGCCAATTTACAACAATCCTCCCCACTACGATGACCCGCCGAATCAGGCGGTCGGTGCTGTGGAATCCGATGTGATGGACCAGGTCACTCAGCTGGTCAACCAAGGCTTCCGTATCTCGATTGAGTTTGCCGATAAGCGCCGCTTCCGTAGCGGCATTTGGCAAACTGGAGAAGCTATTACCGCGCGCCGTCCGGCGGAAGTCATTTCTGCGCTGGGTAAGCAGCTAGCCCGTCATCAGGGTGATTATGTTCGCCTGGTCGGGGTCGACCCACAGGCGAAGCGCCGCGTCCTAGAGGCGACGATTCAGCGTCCATAGGCGGTTATTTCCTCGTTATTTTTTCAACGCGGTTGAGTTTTCAACGCTTGATAGCCCCATGCAACCGTCGAACCATCACTACCTACAGAGGGAGCCAACAGTTGTGAGTTCTACCCACTACTGTGTGGTCGGCGATGTAACTGTGGACGATTCGGCTGCGATCGCACCCGGGGTAGTTTTACAAGCCTCTCCCGGTAGTCGGATTGTGATTGCACCTGGGGCTTGCCTAGCAGCCGGTGTGTGCGTTCAGTCTAGGAAAGGCGTGCTGACGATTGGGGCGGGCGCAAGCCTGGGTGCAAATGTGCTGGTAATCGGCAGTGGCAATATTGGCCAAAATGCCTGCATTAGCGCAGCGAGCACGCTGCTAAATCCTCAGGTTGCAGATGCGGAAGTAGTGCTGCCAGGGACCGTGGTCGGCGACAGTCATAGCGGTTCTAACGCGAATGGGTCCGCTCGTTATGGCAGTGCTCAGACTTTAGATAGCAATGGTTCTGGTGCTTCTGAGGATTTCAAAAACACGTTTGTAGCGCCGCCACCTCTGGGCCCGAGGGCAATAGAGACACCGGACTTAAGCGATCAAAACGGTCAGTATGTAGATCCGGCAGCTGCGCAGAATGGTAGCTATGCGCACGGTAGTTATCAGAGTAATGGTTACCAAAACAATGGCGTACAATTAAACGGTAATCAGTTAGATAGTCCAAATAATTCTCAATCGGCAATCACGGTTCGCTCAAATGATCGAGTGTATGGCCGCGACCAGGTGAGTCAGCTGCTGTCTACGTTGTTCCCTCATCGGCAGTCCACAGATGACCGGTCATAAGTAGTTGGCCATCAGGATTGTGAGCAGTACCGACCTGTAAAATCACTGCCATAAAACCATTGATATATTGATGCTTTCTCTGTCTGTAATCGACAGTTAGCCATTTTCGAGGCTCGTTATGCACTCAGATGCCACTCCCGCACAACCGAATCAGGCAGCTCGAATGACGGCCCGTCGGCGTCACCCGCTGCACGATACGGCATTGGGAATGGTGTCGACGACGAGCTTCCCGGCCATCATTGGCACGGCTGATGCCATGATGAAGTCTTCTAATGTGTATCTAGTTGGCTACGAAAAGACGGGCGGCGGTCACTGCACGGCCATTGTTCGAGGTGGCGTCGCCGATGTTCGGATGGCTGTTTACGCTGGCGAAAAGACAGCGAAAGAATTTGGGCAGTTTGTTTCGGCTTCACTCATTCCTCGTCCGCCTGCCAACCTAGAGGCGGTGCTGCCGATTACGGCCCGGATGGAAGATCTAGAAGGCGTTGGTGAGACTCGGGGCGGTAGTGCTATCGGTCTGCTGGAGACGAGAGGGTTTCCGGCGATGGTGGGTGCTGCCGATGCGATGACCAAGGCCGCCGAAATTACGCTGCTCTCTCACGAGACGATTGGTGAAGGGCTGTGCACCATTATCATTCAGGGCTCGCTGTCGAATGTGGCGATCGCAGTCGAAGCGGGCATGAACGAAGCCGAGCGCATTGGCGAACTCAACTCGGTAATGGTGATTCCGCGTCCGCTGGGCGAGTTGGAGCGAAGCCTGCCGAAGACGCAGGCAGTGGAAGAGAAGCAGCCTGTGAAGCTACCACTGAAGCTAGAAGAACGTCAGCAGCGGAAGGAGCGCCAGAAGGAGCTGGTGCCCGCAAAGGCCGAAGAACTGGAGCCCTTGAAGCGGCAAACTGTGGTCATCCCCGAATTGGAAACCGAAGAGCTGTAGCTCGAAGCTTGTAGGTTCAGATTTGTAGACCAGGGAAGTTGGCCTTGGGTTAGGAACGCTGTAAAAACTGCTCGATACGGTCAGCGACGCGCGCTTCCAACTGAGGGTCGCCTACTGTAAACCATTCAATCCTGGGCTCTTTTTGAAACCAGGTTCGCTGCCTTTTGGCAAACTGGCAGGTATGCTGCACGGTGAGTGCGATCGCTTCTTCTAGAGAAATCTCTCCGGTTACATGTCGCTGCATTTCTGCGTAGCCCAGCGTTTTTAGCAGCGGTAGCTCGGTGCCGTAGCGATCCATCAAATGAGCAACCTCTGCGACAAAGCCTGACGCCACCATCTGGTGGGTTCGCTGGGTGATTCTTGTCCTCAGAACGGCAGGGTCACAAGCTAGGCCTACATAAAGGATGGGATAGTCGGGCGGCTGCTCGCCCTGCTGGCTCGAAATGGGCCTGCCGGTTACGTAGTAAACCTCAAGGGCGCGTAGGGTGCGAACCTGATCGTTTGGATGGATGCGATCGCTGGCTGCAGCATCGACCTGCTTGAGCAGCTGATAGCACTGAGCTTGGCCCAGGGTTTGCAGCTGGGTGCGGAGGGTGGGCTGCGGGGCAACGCGAGGAATCTTTAGACCTTTTGCGATCGCATTCACATACAGGCCCGTGCCACCCACCAGCAGTGGTATCTGAGTCCCCTGCTGGTGCATCTTTTCGATCACAGCTTGAGCCTGCTGCTGATAGTCAGCCACCGTCAGCGTGTCGGTCGGCTCGCAGATATCTATAAAATAGTGCGGCACCTGCTGTCGGTCTTGCAGAGAAGGCTTGGCCGTACCAATGTCGAAGTCTTTGTACACCTGTCTCGAATCAGCACTCAAAATAGCCGTGGGCCATTGCTTGGCAAGCGACATTGCCAGCCCCGACTTTCCTGAGGCGGTGGGCCCCACAATGATAATGAGAGACGGTTTATAATAGTACAAGTGAACTTATGAAAGCGTTAAGTTTTGAGGCGGTATTTGGGCGCTGCTCAAAAAAGCGACTATCACCCTCTTTCAAGAAGTGCGCTGAGACGGCTCTAAAATCGCTTTTAACGCCTTTGTGCTAGAATCCGTAGACACATTATCATTTTGATGGTCTAATACGGCCTCAAAAGCCAAAATAAAAGCCCCCTAAAACTAGCAGCTCACAAAAACTGGTAGTCCCGAAATTAGTAGCCCTAAACCGGCGGAGAAATTCCTTCAAAAGACCCAGCCGACAAGACCCAGCCGACTTTCAAAGTCAACTTAAAGATAAAAAATGTCTTATTCATCCTATTAATAGGGTTTGCTCTAGTTGGGCTTAGCCCGCTTAGTTGTTTTCTTAATTCGTTCGTTTGCTTGCCCGTGAAAGGGCTTTGTCACAACGCCGCCCAGTCACCACTGACCTCAGGAGAAATTGTATGGCGAATAGCTACGGTGCTCAGCAGATTCAAGTACTAGAAGGACTTGAGCCTGTTCGGAAGCGTCCGGGAATGTACATCGGTAGCACAGGGCCAAGGGGCTTGCACCACCTGGTGTATGAAGTCGTCGACAACTCAGTCGACGAAGCGCTAGCCGGTCACTGTAAGCACATCACTGCCGCTCTCAACGCGGATGGGTCTGTCACGGTTACCGACGATGGGCGGGGCATCCCTACCGACATCCACCCAACAACTGGAAAGTCTGCCCTGGAGACGGTGCTTACCGTTTTGCACGCCGGAGGAAAGTTTGGTGGCGATAGCGGCTACAAGGTCTCGGGCGGCCTGCACGGCGTTGGTGTCTCAGTGGTAAACGCTCTGTCTGACTGGGTCGAGGTCACCGTTTGGCGCGATAGCAAAGTTCACAAGCAGCGCTTCGAGCGAGGCAATCCGGTCGGCAAGCTAGAAACCAAGAAAGGCTCTAGCAAAACCGGTACCCAAGTGACCTTCAAGCCCGATGCGACGATCTTCACCCACACCGTAGAATTCGATTACGATACGCTGGCTCGCCGTCTGCGAGAGCTGGCCTATCTCAATGCGGGCGTCGATATTACCTTTACTGATCATCGCCTAGCGCTGATCAATGCCGATGAGCCGCGGGTGTCTCACTTCTTTTATGAAGGAGGGATTCGGGAGTATGTCGAGTACATCAACAGTGGCAAGGAGCCGCTGCACCCAGACGTTATCTATGTAAATTCGGATAAGAACGGCGTGCAGGTGGAGGCAGCGCTGCAGTGGTGTGGCGATGCGTTTTCCGATACGTTGATGGGCTTTGCGAACAACATTCGCACTGTCGATGGAGGAACTCACCTGGAAGGCCTGAAGGCGGTCCTTACGCGGACGATGAATGTAATCGCTCGCAAGCGCAAGAAGCGCAAAGATGGCGAGTCGAACATGGCGGGTGAAAATATCCGCGAGGGCCTGACTGCAGTAGTTTCGGTAAAAGTGCCTGAGCCTGAGTTTGAAGGTCAGACCAAAACGAAGCTGGGCAACACGGAGGTGCGCGGCATTGTAGATTCTCTGGTTGGTGAGGCGCTGACAGAGTATTTGGACTTTAACCCAGGGGTGGCGGATGCCATTCTGGAGAAGGCGATTCAAGCGTTTAACGCGGCAGAGGCTGCGAAAAAAGCGCGTGACTTGGTTCGTCGTAAGTCGGTGCTGGAGTCTTCTACGCTGCCGGGTAAGCTTTCTGACTGTAGCTCCCGCGACCCCAGCGAGTCTGAAATCTTCATTGTAGAGGGTGACTCTGCAGGGGGTAGCGCTAAGCAAGGGCGCGATCGCCGGTTCCAGGCGATTTTGCCACTGCGCGGCAAGATCCTTAACATCGAGAAAACCGACGATTCAAAAATCTACAAAAACAACGAAGTCCAGTCGCTGATTACGGCTTTGGGTCTTGGCATTAAAGGTGAAGAATTTGCGCCAGACAACCTGCGCTATCACCGCATTTGCCTCATGACAGACGCAGACGTAGACGGCGCGCATATTCGCACGTTGCTGCTGACCTTTTTCTATCGCTATCAGCGGGACTTGGTAGATCAGGGCTACATTTACATTGCCTGCCCGCCGCTATACAAGCTAGAGCGTGGTAAAAATCATACCTATTGCTACAGCGAGAGGGAGTTACAGGACGGCATTGATGCCCTACCTGACAATGCTAAGTACAATATTCAGCGCTTTAAGGGTCTAGGTGAAATGATGCCGCAGCAGCTGTGGGACACCACCATGAACCCTGAGACACGGACGCTGAAAAAGGTGGAGATAGAAGATGCGGCTGAGGCTGATCGAATCTTTACTGTATTGATGGGCGATCGCGTCGCCCCCCGCCGTGAATTCATTGAAACCTACGGCCCCCGTCTGAACATGGCAGACCTAGACATATAGAACATCTTCTGGAAGGGGGGCATGCTCTTTGTGATTGAGCTGCCTTTCTTTGTTACGTAGGAATGTTAGTGGTTTCCACTTCTGCCTTGTGTTTAGATCAAGCTCAGTCACGAAGGAAGTAATGCTTGCGCATTATCTAGTCGTGACAAAATGTTGCGAAATCTATCGTAGGGTGGAGTCAGCATCCTACTGTTTAAAC
>JBCBFY010000026.1:0-48747 GCA_038527325.1 Cyanobacteria bacterium J06614_10 | reverse complement strand
CCATCATGCTGATTTTCTTTGCGCTTTTGACGGTTCTTTTGTCTGGCGACTTGCTGACGTTTTGGATTTTCTAGCCAGCTGCCGTGAGCGATAAACCAGGTTCGCAAGGTTTGAAACTCGGGTTTCTCTAAGCTGTCAAGATCTAGCGCGGTGGGGTAGAGGGCTTCGATTGGCTTTTGGGCCCAGCTGACGTCGCTGGGAAATAGGTCTGCGCCGAAGGGGGTGACATCTTCGGGGAGACGCGTGATGAGTGGGGCGATGTTTGGGGCGTGGATGATGTCGAAGCGCAGTTCATCAATGAGGGCGGCCCGGCGGGCACGGGCTTCGGTGTAGTTGAGAATGGGAGTGGGATAACCTTTGACCTTTGGGGGGGTGCCCAGCTGCTCGGGTTTGAGGTGGCGCAGCTCTGGCACCCAGCGATGGACAAATTTGCCCTGGGGGTCGCAGCGGTCAATGGCTTCTTGCTCGGGGTTGTAAATGCGGATCCAGGCTTTGTTTAGGCAGTGGGTGACGCCTGCTTGCTGTGCCCACTGGTAGTGATCGATGGGGCAGTCGCCGTCGATGAGGTAGCGCATGAAGTGGAGCGCGCCGTAGCGCCAGTCCATGCCGATGAGGTTGCACAGAAAGCTGGCATAGATGGCCCGCACGCGAAAGTTAAGCGCTAGCCAGCCGCCGGTTTCCTGCAGGCAGCGAGCCGCCGCATCGACGATGGGATAGCCAGTTTGACCTGCTTTCCAAGCTTCGTAATGCTCCAGGTTGTAGTCCCAACCGCCGTTTGCTAAGGCGCCGCTTTCTGGGGAGCCGTGTGAAAACTGCGGGTCTACGGGACCGGTTTCAAAAGGGGTGTAGAGCGATCGCACTTCCAATTGCGGCAGATAGCGAAACCGCTGCGTAAATCCGCTACCCCACCGCAGCCGCGAAATCAGCTGATGGCTGCTACGCTGAACCCGCTTGTCGCTGACCCACTGAGGCTCTGCCTGCCTATCCCAGACCCGCTGGGCGCATTCTCGAATAGAAATGGCGCCGTATTTGATGTAGGGGCTGAGGCCGCTGGTGGCATTGGTGCCAGGGTAAGAAAGCTGCCAGTAGTAGCTCTCTGCCTTGCCCCGATCAAAAAAGAGGTTTAGCAGCTTGCGCGCCTCTGTGGTGCCGCCTGGGGGAATCAGCATAGAACTTTGCTGATGTCCTAGGTTTTCAATGCTGGGGAGGTCTTCGGAGGGAATATCTGGTGGAACGTTGATCGTTTGAGGGGTGGGAATTTGGGGCGATCGCATCTGCTGATGCCACAGCTGCCGGTACTGCGGGTAGCTCATCAGCGCTGGGGTGGTGCCCTGCGGTTCAAACCAGCGAATTTTAAGGCCTTCCTCGGCTAGTGCTTTGTTGAGTCTGGCATCGCGAACGCGGCCATAGATCCGTTCAAAGTCAATGTAGCTGTAGATGCCCTCTGCACCCGTCTCTTTGACGAGTCGCGGCAGCACATCTACCGGATTCCCTTCTCTAAGGATTAGCCTGCCGCCCTTGCTCTGCAGGTCTTGGGCTAGCGACTGTAGGCAGCTCAGCATAAAGCGGACTCTCCCTGACCCGGTTTCTGGATGCAGGAGAAGGGCACGGTCGAACACAAAGACAGGAATCACCGCACCGCGCCTAGCCGCCCGGTAGAGCGGTTCGTGGTCGGAAATTCGTAAGTCGCGGCGAAACCAGACAAGGGTGCGGTTCATGAATTCACTGTGCTGACTTAACTGTCTTTGCTGTTTCCGCTTTAGGTCTATCTCTACTTTAAAAAGTTTCTGGTGAGTTTGCAGCGTTTACGCATCTCATAGGCCAATTCGACGGCAATTCGACGGCAATTCGACAGCCGTGCAATGGCGCGATTACAGCGCAATCACAGCGCTTTGCCAAAAATAACAGGGATATTTGTTGAAATGTTTGTTGAATGTAGTTCAAGTGTACTATTATTGTACTACTGACAGCTTTCGGAGACAGCTGATGTCACACTCACCTGCATCTCGTACCTCAACCGCTTCCCGCCGTTCTCGTCGCAAGGCAACCCGTGCGGCTGCTTCAGCACCTCAGCCTACCCGGAAGCCAACGCAGAAACCCATCCAGCCGCCCACTCAGAAGCGCTTGAGAAGCGGTTCCCAACGCAGCCTTCAGAGGAGTGTGCCGTCAGCGCCTGTCGATAGAGGATCTATTGGCGGAGAATCTGAGCCGTTTTTGTCTCCCCACCGACGCAAGGTGCTCTGGGCAGGTGGTGCGATCGCACTACTCGCCATGGCAACCGTACTACCAACCCAAGTCTCTTCGCAGGCAATCCCTCAGTCGAATTGCGAGCAAGTCATCAAGTCAGGCGCTGAAATATCACGCGGTCAGATTTCGCAGTTGCTAGCTGTACCCGAAGGTGCCAGCAAAGAAGCGGTACGCCAAGTCGCTCTTGACCCCTACTGCACCCTGCCAGTGATAACAACCACTAAGCCATCAGCATCTGCTGAGGAAGGCCGTCAGGATCTGTCAGAAAGTGCCGCAGAGAAAAGCGCAGAAGTTACCCTGGAGCGGGAGGCCTACCCGTTGGCCTTCGACCGAGAAGCCTGGGTGGTGCTCACCTACGACGGTGACGCGTACATGGGCTACGATTTCGTTTTTAAGCCCTAGATCTCAGAGTCGCTGACGATGCTCAGGCGCTGGCTGCCTCTGGCCAGTCGGTAAAAGGCTTGTCTACCAATGAAATGGCCGTATCGGCAGGAAGGGCTTTTTGAAATAGAAAACCCTGTCCATACTTGCAGCCGAGCTGCTGCAGCTGTCGCAGTTGCGTAATATTTTCGATCCCTTCAGCAATCACCTGCATGTTCATCGTTTCTGCCATGTTAATAATTAGCGGAACGATGCCTAAGCTACTCTCTTCGTGGGTGATGGGATGCACAAAGGACCGATCTACCTTCAGGCAGTTAACCGGTAGGGTGTGGAGATAGCTAAGGGACGAGTAGCCCGTGCCAAAATCATCTATGCTCAGCTGAATGCCGGTTTTCTGAAAGGCCCGTAGCAATTCATCGACCGCGTCGTGGTTGCTAATGATAGAGCGTTCGGTCAGTTCTAACCGGAGCCTGTAGGGCGCTACGCCCGAGGCTTCTAAGATATTTTTTACCTGTTCTAGAATGTCGGGCTGCAGAAGCTGCTCGGCTGCCATATTGACACTCACCGTCATCTCTTCATCAATGACGCCCTGGCTCTCCCAACGAGCAATGTTCCGACAGGCAATTTCTAATATCTGCGTGCCTAACTCTACAATCAGACCTGTTTCTTCGGCAAAGCGGATAAATTCATTGGGTGGGATGAGGCCTTTGGTAGGGTGTTGCCAGCGAACGAGGGCTTCAAACCCTACAATTTTCATCGTCTCTAGGCTGACAATAGGCTGGTAGTGCAGCTCAAATTCTCTGCGCTCTAAGGCGAGGCGCATGTCAGTTTCTAGCTGAAGCAAATGCACCGCGCGGCTGTGCATGTCCGATTCGAACCAGCAGTATCGTCGCTGACTGCAGTCTTTGGCCTTGTACATGGCGACGTCTGCATCGCGCAGCATGTTCTCAGCGGCGACATAGGTCGATTCGCCCCATACAAGGCCAATGCTGGCGTCAATGAAAATGTTGTTACCGGCAAGTAGGAACGGACGCGCCAAAGACTGAAGAACGGCATCTGCGATCGCAACGACAGCTTCTCTATCGGCAACGCCCGAGAGCAGGATGGCAAACTCATCTCCTCCGAAGCGGGCAACCATGTCAATCGTGGGGTGCGCCTGCTCGATACGCACAAGCCTACGGGCCAGTCCTTTGAGCAGCTGGTCGCCGATTCTGTGGCCGAGCGAGTCGTTGACCCGTTTGAAGCGATCGCAGTCTAAAAACATGACGGCAAACGCGCGGTCTCGATAGAGCCGCGCCTGCGCCATCGCCTTGCTGAGGCGCTTTACAAATGACAGTCGATTAGGCAGGCGCGTCAGTCGGTCTGTCAGAGCGACTTCCAATAGCTGATTGTGCGCTAGTTCCAGCAGCTGCGTGCGTTCTTGGACGCGGCTTTCCAACTCGCTATTGCGCTGCTGTTGCTGCTGCTGCGCAACCTGAAGGTTGAGCTGATTGCGCACCCGAACTAGCACTTCTTCCGGTTGAAAAGGCTTAGTGACATAGTCGGCTGCGCCGTAGCTGAAGGCCTGGACCTTGTCGAGCGGAGCATCTAACGCACTTAGGAAAATAATGGGTATGCCTGCCGTTGCTGTGTGCGCCCGTAGCCGAGTGCAGACCTCATAGCCATCCATGTGAGGCATCATGATGTCGAGCAGGATCACATCCGGACTGAGGGCGATCGCCATTTCGATAGCGGCTAGGCCGCTGCTGGCCTTGGTGACCTCGTAGCCTGCACAAGTGAGCAACTTATCTAGGACGAGTAGGTTGGTAGGTGTGTCATCTACCACTAAGACTCGGCCTTTATCTTCTATGGCATCTCCGACGTGAGGTGAAAGCATCACAGCACTGCGTGGTATGGCAAAGGTATTGAGCAAGGGCTGGTCCAAAAACAACGACAGTCCAAAACAAGGGTCCGGAAAAAATTGAAATGGGAACGGCTATAAAAGGGGGAAAAGTATTAGATTATGGGTATTTGACTGTGCCACTTGTAAGTTTGCCACAAATAGACGTGGTGCATATCAACGTGACATTGGACTATTGCCCTCTAGGCTGAGGTCTGAGCCTACTTTTCTGGGCTACATTACCGCCTAGCCTCCGATATAGAAAGCGTAAGGTCTAAGCGATCGCAGCGTGTCATGAATACCGGATTTGGATCAGTAATTGCACTTAAAAAATGCAGCTAAGTTTAACCGATATGTCTTGCATACACTCCTGTAGCGCAGAAAGAACTCTTTCAAACGCCCTAGACAGTAGGTTTTCTAAGAAATCAGGAAGAAAAGCCCGAAAATTATCTTAAAAACCCTATCTTTTCTATTGATATTAAATTGATACTTGCTCGAATCATGACATGTGAGCTTAAGAGATGCTTAAATTAAGTCCGCTTCTACGGCTTCAAGCAGTCCTCCGCAGGCGTCTGTGAGCAGTTCGATCACATAGTCGAAGCCAGCTTCGCCCCCGTAGTAGGGATCGGGCACCTCACGATCATCGTGGTTGCGGCAGAAGTCGCACATCAGCTTTACTTTTTGCTGGGCGCCGAGTGCTTCGCTGTCAGCATCTGCGACAGACAAGATGTCTTGGTAGTTGCTGCGGTCCATGGCCAAGATCACATCAAAGTTCTGAAAGTCTGCTTTGGTGAACTGGCGGGCGCTGCCTTCTAGCGTGATACCTTTTTTCTGGGCCGCTGCAGCCATACGGGGATTTGGCTCACTGCCGATGTGATAGCTGCTGGTGCCCGCTGAGTCGCAGACGATGCGATCTGTGAGCTGCTGCTGTTTGATGAGATGGTTCATGATGTTTTCTGCTGAGGGAGAGCGGCAAATATTGCCAAGGCAGACAAACAAGAGGCGGGTGGGCAGGCGGCTGGGCATTTGGGGTTGGTGCTTAAGAGCGCTTGGACGATTTAGATGTTTTCGCGAGCTGGTGAACTTTGCACGCTGTGTGTCGGTTGTAGGATGCTGGTTTGCGGCATATTAGCCTACAGCGTATGAGCCAAAAAAAAGAGGGACTCGCCCTCCTTTCTTATCACTATATTTGTCGTTACATGCCTGGTAAATTCAGGCCACCGGTGAGTTCTTCCATTTGTTCACGCATGGTGGCTGTCGACTTGTTGTAAGCGTCGAGCATGGCCGCTTTTACCAAGTCGGAGAGAACGTCTGCACCTTCGCCGAGTGCTTCTTCAGAAATCACCACATTGCGGGGCTCTTGGTTTCCGCTCATGGTGACTTTGACCATGCCGCCGCCTGCTTGGCCCTCGATTTCCATTTGTTCGAGTTCTTCTTGCAAGCGCTTGGCGCCTTCTTGAACCTGCTGAGCTTTTTTGAATGCTTCGGTAAGCTCTTTCATCTTGCCGAGGCCGAATCCGAATCCTTGCCCTTTAGTCATAATGGTGTGGGATTTCCGATAAATTGACTGTCAAACTATAGCACTGGTCTCCCAATTAAACCGAATGATGGCGATTGCGAATGATGGCGAAATTAAATGATTGGGAGGATGGCCTATATCTTGCTGTTATCGCAGATCTTAGACGCTGTTTTATCGCACCGACGTTTCAGGGGTTAAGTCTCAGGGACTAGTTCAGTCAAAGTGTCCGATAACTTTGACTTCGGTCTCTAGGTCAATGTCATTGCGCTCCTTTATTACGGCTTGTGCATGGCGAATGAGCGCCAGCACGTCGCTGGCCTTGGCGCCTCCCAAGTTGACAATGAAATTGGCGTGGAGGGTAGAAATCTGCGCCTGTCCGATTTGGTAACCCTTGAGCCCAGCGTCTTGGATGAGTCTGCCCGCGCTGTGGGGACGCGGATTACGAAAAACGCTGCCACAGTTTGGCAGGTGATAGGGCTGGGTGGTTCGGCGCTGCTTGAGGTCGTCTGCGGTTGCTGCTTTGACCGCTGCTGGCTCGTAACCGGGGCTCAGCTGAAAGGTCGCCTGGGTGACGATTTGGTCGCTGCCTTGCAGGTTGGATGTGCGGTAGCGGTAGTCAAGATCTGCTGGGGTGAGGCAGGTCTGAACGCCACTTGGGCTGATTACTTCTGCTTCTACGAGGATGTCGGCGGTTTCTCCGCCGTGGGCACCGGCATTCATCACGACCGCGCCGCCGACGGTTCCAGGAATTCCAATGGTCCACTCAAAGCCTTTGAGCCCGTGACGGGCAGCTTTCCATGCTAAGGAAGACCAGGGTTCTCCGGCTGCTGCAATGACTCGACCGCTCTCGGCGTCAAACTCGCTGTGGCGAAGTGCCCGGGTACAGATGACGAGTCCCGGTAAGCCTTGATCGCTAATCAGCAGGTTGGACCCTGCGCCCAAGAGGGTCATGGGTAAATTTTCTGCGCGTCCCCAGTCCAATGCCTTTTTTAGCTGCTGGGGCGTCTTGGGGAGGGCTAACCAGTCTGCCTTACCACCCACACGAAAAGTGGTGAGCTTTGCTAGCGGCGCTTGCGCTGCAATTTCAAATCCATTGCCCAGTGCGACGGACGCCTGGACTGGGCTGGCCTGCATTGGGCTGGCCATACCTAAATTGGCCGTACCTGAATTGGCTGGAGCAGTATTCGCCGTCACGATATTGAGTCCTCTTTTACGTCAGGGCGGCTTCTGGCTGGAGTACCTTTTGGTAGGCTGCGACGACTTCGGGGATGACCTGGTTGAGGTTGCCAGCCGTTAAAAAGATAACGATGTCGCCGGGCGCCAGGCTAGTTGACAAGGTCGCTTTGACATCGGCCAGGGTTGGTGTGTACTCCACACTGGAGTGATGCTGAGCGATCGCACTTACCACATCCTCACCTGTGATGTTCACCGTGTTGGTTTCACCTGCGCTGTATATATCGGTAACTAGAATACGATCTGCACCTTCAAAAGAGGTGGCAAATTCATCTAGCAGCGTTGCCGCTCTGCTGTAGCGGTGCGGTTGAAAAACGGCGACAACTCGGCGCGCTACGCTGCCTGCCCGGTTGCCATTGGACAGACTGCCGTTAGCTGCAGCACCATTTGCCATTGCGTTGCCAGATAGTGGCTCGCTGCGCTTGACCTGAGCGGCGGCGAGGGTCGCTCTAATTTCGCTGGGATGATGCGCGTAGTCGTCAATAAAGAGAATGCCGTTTTCAAAGCCTCGGTGCTCAAAGCGGCGACGAGCCCCTTGAAAATTGGGTAGGTGGGTGGCCAACGCTTCGAAGCTGACGCCGAGCTGACGGGCAACTGCGATCGCCGCGAGCGTATTGCTCAAGTTGTGTAGGCCCAGTAGCGGTACGGTCAGCGTACCGAGCGGCGCGCCGCGCTCCAAAATGTCTGCTGTGATGCCAGATGCCTCTTCAATAATGTTGGTCGCAATGTAGTCGGCACCAGAATCTGGCTCTAGGCTGTAGGTGATATCTGGCTGGATGCGATCGCGCACGGTAGGACAGTCCCAACAGCCAATGACTGTTTCACACTGGTTGACAAACCGGTCAAAAATCGCCACTACCTGGTCAAGACTGCTGTAGTGGTCTGGGTGGTCTAGCTCAATATTGGTGATGACGCCAATGTGAGAGGTCAGCTTGACGAGAGAACCATCGGATTCGTCGGCTTCTGCCACTACATAGTCGCTGCTGCCGACGTAGGCATTGCCGTCCCAAGCGCTCACCTCTCCGCCAATGATGATCGTCGGGTCGACGCCTGCTTTGAGGAGTAGGTAGCCAGTGATGCTGCTGGTGGTGGTTTTGCCATGGGTGCCTGCGATCGCAATGCCCTTGCGCTCATTCATCAGGGCCGCCAAAATATCCGACCGATGAAAGATCGGGCATCCCAAGGCCAACGCTTCCCGGTACTCAGCGTTGTCTTTCCCGATTGCCGTCGAGCAAACGACCTGGGGGAGTCTGCTTGCCACTTGCCCGTTGGTTTGGCCAGCCGTAAAGAAGGACAGGTTTTCGGCCTGCTGCTGGTTAAAAATGTGTGCGCCCTGGGTCTCTAGCCGCTCAGTGATGTGACTCAGCCTCAGGTCTGACCCCGACACGGGTAGGCCTCGGCTTGCTAACACGTGGGCCAAGGCCGACATCCCGATTCCGCCAATTCCGATGAAATGGAATGGCTTACCGCTGAAATCTACTGAATTCAGCATGCTTAACTTCCTCTCAAGCCGTGGTACATCACTATAATCAGGCGTATCATAGCAGGAATCTTTAGCGGACCCTACCAGAGTTATGTCGCCCATCTGCAGAGGCTAACCCCCCAACTGGTCACCCACTCACCCCGTAATGACGGTCTGGGATGACGGTACAGCGTTTGTATTCTATGACACTACGAAGGCAGCTACTCTTATCCGTGAAGCGATAGCATACAGCCTTTATGGCCCAAAATTACAAAAACTGTTTTGATGACTTCCCTCACTTCAACAGACTTCACCAAAAAACCTTGATAATAAACAGGCTTTTAGCAGATGTCTGGGGATCGTTATTTTTTCAAAGCAAATTATCAGCAACTGTTCGTCCTTGTCGAGGGGTGTTGATGGACGTAATCACCGCGTGTCAGTTTTATTACCCCGCCAACGCCCACTGATCTTGTGCCCGGATGCGCGCTGTTCGGCATGACGACTAGGTATAAAAACCTATTTGATATGAGATTGAGGTGACACCGATGCGATATGATTGACTTGCTTATCAAGTCTTAACTTGACTACATCATTTCATTTCTTTTTCTGAAGACACGAGGTTAGCGCGCAGTGGTTAGAGTAGCGATTAACGGTTTTGGGCGAATTGGCCGGAATTTTTTACGGTGTTGGTTAACCCGTGAAAACAGCAACATTGAGCTAGTTGCCATCAACAATACTTCCGATCCCCGAATCAATACCCACCTATTGAAGTATGATTCTCTGCTGGGTCGTTTGGATGCAGACATCTCCTACGATGCCAACACAATGACTGTGAATGGCAACGTTATCAAGTGCTACTCGGACCGGAATCCTAGCAATCTGCCCTGGAAAGATTGGGGTATTGACCTCGTTGTTGAATCGACTGGTGTTTTTAACAGTGAAGAAGGTGCTTCTCGTCACATTGAAGCGGGGGCCAAAAAGGTCTTGATCACGGCACCTGGCAAGGGCGGGCACGTTGGCACCTACGTCATGGGTGTAAACCATGAGGACTACGACTACGACAAGCAGAACGTCATCAGTAACGCTAGCTGCACGACTAACTGCCTAGCGCCAGTTGTCAAAGTTATTAACGATAACTTCGGCATCATCAAAGGGACAATGACGACCACCCACAGCTACACTGGCGACCAGCGGATTTTGGACGCTAGCCACCGGGACCTGCGCCGGGCACGAGCAGCGGCTGTAAACATCGTGCCAACCACGACGGGTGCGGCTAAGGCCGTTGCCTTGGTGATTCCTGAAATGGCTGGCAAGCTGAACGGTATTGCGCTGCGCGTCCCGACGCCAAACGTTTCTATCGTTGACCTGGTTGCTCAGGTGAGCAAAAAGACCATCACAGAAGAAGTGAATGAAGTGCTCAAGAACGCTGCGGCGACTAGCATGAAAGGCATTTTGGGCTACACCGAGGAGCCTTTGGTTTCTGTTGACTTCCGTAAGACAAATGTCTCCGCGACGATTGACTCGCAGCTCACTCTAGTGATGGATGGTGACATGGTGAAGGTCATCGCCTGGTATGACAATGAGTGGGGCTACAGTCAGCGCGTAGTCGACTTGGCTGAGCTGGTTGCCAGCAAGTGGAAGGGGTAAGGTCTGTCCAATTTGGATCGACTTTTCAGTCTGTTGATTTTCATTCTGTTAATTTTTCGTTTTAGTGAGTTCAACTTTCAATTGGCTCAATGATGAGGGCAGGGGCTTCGGCTCCTGCTTTTTCGTTGCGTTAGGCTTGAGGTGAGCTTTTAGGGTGGGAGGACATTCACGCCTAAAGACTTTAGTTTTTTGCACTGTTATCTTTTTGCACTGTTATCTATTTGCTATTCGCCTGTGACTCGCTCAGTTTTCTTAGATGAGAAATGCCTGTTTACGCCTGCTGCCCACGATGCCGATGCGGTGCCGCTGATTTTTGCCTTTCCAAACGAATACAGCGTAGGGATTACCAGCTTGGGTTATCAGGTGGTTTGGTCGATGCTGGCGCAGCGAGCCGATATCGATGTGCGGCGACTATTTACCGATGTGCAGGAGCCTTTGCCTGCTCAAGCTGAACTCATGGGCTTTTCGCTCTCTTGGGAGCTGGACTATGTAAACGTGCTGACCCTGCTAGAAGCGCGGCAAATTCCGCTGCGGTCAGCGCAGCGTACGGCAGCGCACCCGCTGGTCTTTGGCGGCGGTCCTGTTTTGACGGCAAACCCGGAGCCATTCGCTGCATTTTTTGATGTGATATTGCTGGGTGATGGCGAGACGCTGCTGCACGACTTTTTAGATAGATATGGCGAGGTGCGAGCGGCGGATCGGATGACGCAGCTGAAGGCACTTGCTCAGGTTCCAGGAATTTATGTGCCCGCGCTGTACGAGGTGACCTATGTGGATGAGACGGGGCCGATTGCTGCGATCGCACCCATCGATTCAGCCATTCCTGCCACCGTCCAAAAGCAAACCTACCGAGGCAACGTACTCTCCGCTTCTACGGTCGTGACTGAGCGAGCGGCTTGGGAGAATATTTTTATGGTGGAGGTGGTGCGTAGCTGCCCGGAGATGTGCCGCTTTTGCCTGGCGAGCTATCTGACGCTACCTTTTCGAGCGGCGAGCGTAGGCGCGTCTTTGATCCCGGCTATCGAAAAAGGTCTGCAGGCGACTCGGCGGTTGGGCCTGCTGGGTGCCTCCATTACACAGCACCCAGAATTTGAATCGCTGCTGGACTATCTCAACCAGCCGCAATACGACGACGTGCGCTTGAGCATGTCGTCGGTGCGGACCAATACGGTGGATGAAAAGCTGGCGCAGACGCTGGTAAGCCACGGCTCAAAGTCAATTACGATCGCCGTCGAGAGCGGTTCGCAGCGGGTGCGCAACATTGTCAACAAAAAGCTAGAGACCGCAGAGATTGTCGAGGCGGCTCAGCAGGCAAAGGCGGGCGGACTGAAAGCGCTGAAGCTCTACGGTATGGCAGGCGTACCCGGAGAGACACAAGACGATTTGGCTGAGACCGCAGAGCTGATGGTGTCGCTGAAGAAGCAGGTGCCTGGACTGCGGCTGACGCTGGGCTGTAGCACCTTCGTACCGAAGGGGCATACGCCGTTTCAGTGGTATGGCGTGAACCGTCAGGCGGAGAAGCGGTTGAAATTTTTGCAGAAGCGGCTGCGTCCTTGCGGTATCGACTTTCGTCCGGAGAGCTACAGCTGGTCGGTGATTCAGGCGCTGATTTCTCGGGGCGATCGCAGGCTAGCCGATTTGCTAGAGCTGACCCGCGGCTACGGTGACACGCTGGGGAGCTATCGCCGGGCCTTCAAGGCGCTAAAAGGAACGCTACCGCCGCTGGACTTTTATGTGTATGAAGACTGGCCGACCGATCAGGTGTTGCCTTGGGCGCACTTGGCAGGGCCGCTACCAACGGCGACTTTGCGTAAGCATTTAGCTGAGGCGCAGGGTGCTATGTAATGCTCTGCGAGGGCGCTATGTAAGAGAGATGCTTTTTAGCTCTCTGCTGTAGAGGCTTGCATGTAGGTTTGTTTGCGGGCTTGGGCAGTGCGTAGCTTGCTACTGAGAATGAACGGTAGCGTGATGGGCCACAGCAGCGTGGCGACTGCGATGAAGACCCATGCTTTTGGATTGAGCTTGGCGGCTTGCTGATCTTTGAGGAAGGCACTCATGATGGTGACGAAGGTTGCGCCAGCGATGGTCCAATATGCGATAGCCATTGACGTGTAAAAGTGATGATTGGTGTTTAAGTCTGCCCTTCCGGAACAAAGAAGCGCAAGTTCAGGGATCAAAACTTGATAATGTAAACCAAAAACTGACACAAAACGCAAAAGTTGATGCGTTTGGGACGCGCACGATTTGACCCGGCAGCTATTGTGCGGTGGGTCAATGTGTGAGCGGCTAAGGCAACAAGTTAATAGCCCTGATTCGCAGTTGCAGTTCTATCGTCCATGGTCCATATTTTGTTGGCCAGGGACGACTGTAAGATTTGTTGCAATTGCCAGTCTTGAGTGTCGGTTTTAGGTGAGTGTCGGTTTCAGGTGCCGGTTTCAAGTGTTGTTACAAACGTTGTTGCAACTTTTTCGAGTGCTTTTGCAATCCGCTTTTAGAGGACAAGTAACGCACTGACAAGTTTTGAGTGGTTAATTGAATTTCAGCTAAAGGATTGACTAGCTGGAGATTTGGAAGATGCCACGCTGATATAACCTCAGCCTTTTTATAGCCATGTACGAATGTTAATTGTTCCCAGCGCTCTCTTGAGTGAAGATTCTTCTTTCGGTGGGGGAGAAGTGTGAATATATGATGGCTTTAAGGGCGACCTGTCGCTGCAAGGTGCGTAGTGGCCATTGGGAGAGGGGATATCTGGAGAGCCTCCGCATCGGTAGCCGTATGTTGGAGCTGCTTGAGAGCGTGGCGTAGGTGCTGGGCAGCTTGCTGTGGTGAGCAGCCAGTGATGTCAATTTCGGGGACGGGGCGATCACGCTGTTCTAATCCGTAGCGATAGGTGCGGTCGTAGTAGTCGAGGGTGATGGTGACGGCGGTGGCTAGGTCACCAGCTTGAATCGCTGCGATCGCCGCTTGGGTTCTCTGGCCGCCAAGCCGCTTGCGGATGCGTTCGGTCGCCGCGACCAGGTCTGCGGTCGCGGCCTGTCCGTAAATGTTGACCAGTAGGGCAACGCGCTCGGGTACGGGGCGAGTAACTTCTAGTGCGAAGGCGGTTTCCATTTGGGCGAAGAGTTCTTCGGGGATGCGGCAGGCTCCCACCCGGCGACTTTCGGCTTCTATCCAGATGGGGCGATCGCACCCGAAGCTGTGCCACTGGGTCGCCAGCATATTTTCGAAATGTTCGGTGCTGGGCTGGGGCGGTAGGCAGAGGGCTCCGAAGCTGCTGCCCCGATGGTTGGCATGGCCTTCGAGGTCAAGCACCTGCTCGCCTTGGTCTGCGAGGGCGTGGAGAATGTCGGTTTTGGCGGTGCCGGTCATGCCGCCCAGGAGAAGGATTGGCTTTGGGGTGGCTAGGACGCGGCGGACCCACTGCCGGTAAGCCTTGTAGCCACGCTGAAGGGTGAGCGTTTGAAATCCGGCCATGTTGAGCGCCCAGGCGATCGCTCCGCTGCGCATGCCGCCTCGCCAGCAGTGAATTTTCACCCTGTGCTCGGGGGCCAGCGCCTTAGCCTTGCGGATAAAGTCGCCCAGCTTAGGTCCCACTAGGTCAAACCCTAGTTCTACGGCCTGCTCACGACTTTTTTGCTTGTAGCAGGTGCCAACCTGAGCGCGTTCTTCATTGGTGAACAGCGGAAAGCTGACCGCTCCGGGAATGTGACCCTGTTCAAATTCTCCGGGACTGCGCACATCCAAAATAGGACCGGGTGACGCTAGGAATTCATCGACGGAGACTGAACGGGTTTCGGACACGTGTACTAGGTGGGCTGGGTGTTAGATGTGCTGGGCGTTGAGCCTAGCTGCGCAAAACAAGTGCGGTTTACTCGTAATTTGAGGACCAAGGCGGCGCTACCACTTTGTAATTGTAAGGTGTTTGGTAGGGTTTGGCGCTTTTTGGCTGGGTGGCTTTGCGGTGACGGTGCCAATGCAGCGGCTGTGGCTGTAGCCGAGACGGTGTAGCTGGGCGAGGCAGGCACTGGTTTGCTCGCTTGGGATACTGGCCAGCAGGCCGCCTGCGGTCTGTGGATCGAAGAGAATTTGAAAGCTGGGTAAGTGGGGCGGTGTGCGACCAAGGTGGATGGCGGGGAGTGCGTTGTCTCGGTTGCGCTGGTGAAGGGAGCTGATGAGATGATTTTCTAGCGTGTGGAACGCGCCGGGGAGAGGGGCGGTCGCACTTAGCTCCAAGTCCACCTGTGCGTTTGAAGCGCGGGCCATTTCGAGGAGGTGGCCCGCAAGGCCAAAGCCAGTGACATCGGTGCAGGCGGTCGCTCCGTGCTGCCTTAGGCAGGTGGCGGCGAGTCGGTTGGACTGTCGCATGCTAGCGATCGCAGCTTCTATCCAGCGGCCCTTTGCCTGCAGCTGCTGGTCGGCGGCGAAAAGCGTCCCAGTGCCCAGTGCCTTGGTAAGGATGAGTGACTGCCCTGGCCGCAGTCCGCTTTTTTTCCAAGTTTGATTGGGGTCTAGCCAGCCATTGCAGGCGAGGCCTAGGGAGAGAGTGGGCCCTTCAGTGGTGTGGCCGCCGACTAGAAATGTTTTCGACTCGCTCAGGCCGTGCATCAGGCCTGAAAGTAGCTGGTAGAGCGTCTCTTCTTGCAACTTGCTGCTGCCGTAGGGCAGGGTGGCGAGGGAGAGCGCGCTGTGGCTCGTTGCGCCCATCGCAAACAGGTCGCTAAGGCAGTGGTTTGCGCAGATTTGACCAAAGATAAACGGATCGTCGACGATGGCGGTGAACTGATCGACGCTGTGGACGGTGAGCTTGCCAGCGGGGACCTGAATAATGGCCGCATCGTCGGGGGCGTCGAGCCCGGTGTAGATGTTGTCGCGGTAGGGCCAATCGGCTTGGTGGTCGGTTTCGGCTTGGATGCGGCCGAGGGCGCGGGTGAGCGTTAGGTTGCCGACTTTGGAGCCGCAACCGGCGCAGTGCATGGGGGCGGCTGGTGAAGACGGTGAAGACGCTGGGGTTGATGCGCTAGGAGACATCTCGGGAAAGTCTGAAAAGAGCGACATGAACCGGCGGTCGATGCTGTCTTTCCAGGCGCGGCACCATTTGGCATGGATGGCAAAGGGACCCCAGGAAGCAATGGAAGTTTGGGTATCGGTGTCGATAATGTTGAGATAGCGGCGCTGCGGCTTGAAGGGCTTAGGCGGGCGGCCAGTGACGTAGCGCTTGAGATTTTCGTAGAGGGGTGGCCCTTGCCGAACGGCAAAAACACCTGCTTTGGGACGCTTGTGGTTAACCATGGTGGCCACGTCACCGGCGGCAAAAATATTGGGGTGGCTGCGGGTTTGCAGGGTGTCTTTGACGGCGATGAAGCCATCTTGGGTGAGGGAGAGGTCGGTCTGTGCGAGCCAGGGCGGGGCAGAGGCGTTGGTGACCCAGAAGGTGCGATCGCACTTTACTGCTAGCCCAGAGTCACAGCGCACGGCATCGGCGGCCACTTCACAGACGTTTTCTCCGGTATGCACCTGAATATTTCGCGCTTTGCACATGCGCTCTACCATGCGTTGAGTCCACTGGTTACGCCCCTTTGCCAGATGAGCGCCCCGCTGAAAAATATGCACGATTACCTGCTGTTCGGGCGCTTGGGTGTGGTGTTTCATCAGCGCCCAGAGCCTGACCTGCATGGCAAAGGCCATCTCTACACCGCCCACACCACCACCGACAATGCTGATAATGGCGGGTGTTTGAGGATTCTCTTTGAGGGCTTTTTCGAGGCTGATAAGATACTGGTTCCAGGCCTGTAGAAGATTGGGAACAGGCTTGGCTGGAATTGCGTGCTCGGCGGCTCCCGGTACGTGAGACTTCGTGGGTGTGCTGCCAATATCAATAGATAGGGTGTCGTAGGCGATGGGAGGATGGTTCTGACAAATGATCTGTTGTTTATCGGCATCTAGGCCGATCATCTGGTCCATCACCAGTCGACAGTTTGCGAAGCGGGTAAGCGGGCGCAGGTCGATGTGGGCAGTGTCAAAATCGTAGAGACCTGCAATGTGGCAGGGCAGCATGCCAGAGTAGGGCGTATCGGCCAAGTTTGTGATCAAGGTGAGTCTGATATTAGGGGGCCAGGGGTGCATGCCCATTCTGCGGAGGACGAGTGCATGGCTATGGCCGCCGCCGACAAGGACTAAATCGTGATCGATGGGGTAAGAAGGTTGCATGGTGAGCCGTACGGTTGTCGCTGGGCAGGGCCACTGCCGAAAGGTGGAGATAGAACGGTCTCTACTGTAGCGAGAACGGGACGGATGAAGTTGAAAATTTGCTGAGTCGTGAGCGCACGCAGATAGGAATTGGTGCAGGTGGTTTTAGGGTAATTATTGTTCGCTTTTGAGAAAGGTGACTTTTTTGTCGAGGGCTTTTTCGAGGACGTGGCGATCGCGCCTAGCTGCCCATAGCTCAATGGCCATATCGCCACTGCCAGATAGAACAATCTCAATCGCATCTTTTTGCAGATGGCAGGTGAGTGACGCGACCTGCTGAGTCTTGGCCCTATCGAGGCGGATGGCAATTCTCAACAGACCCGCTAACACCCAGACGATGTGTTGTTGTGAGTTGGAGAGTCTTTTGAACTGTTTGTGTTTTGTTTTTGGGTGGCCTTTGCGGTGGTAGCGAATAATGTGGCCGATCAGCAACATTTCCTCGTCGGTGAAGCCGCGCGGATCTTCTCTTTTTAGGATGTAGCGAGAGCTTTTGTGATAGGCCTTAAGGGAGAGATACTGACCGATGTCGTGGAGTAGAGCGGCGTATTCGAGGATGTCTTTTTCTGAGCTGCTGAGCTGATGGAGGGGCCGGGTTTGCTCGAACAGCTGATGGGCGAGCTGCGCAATGTGCTGGTTTCTCTCCCAGTCTGCGCCGTATTTGACCACGAGCTGGGCTGCTTTGCGATGGCGTAAGTCTGCTTGAGGCCGCGCGTCTGACACGGCTCTAGGATGGCGCTGCAGGTAGTCGAGAATGAGACCTTCGCGCAGGGAGGCATCACATAGGGTGAGCTGCTGCACGTCTGCTTGGCGAAGCAGCTCACCGAGAAGAATGCCGCCTAGGTGAATGGCGTCTACCCGTTTGCTACTGATGCCTGAGATGTCTTCCCGTTCTTGAGGGGTGAGCTTGGCGAGCTGGTCGGTGAGGGCAGCGAGAGACTCGCGAGAGACCACTTCAGCATTTACAGATTGGAGCTTGTTTGGGGTGTCGTGGCTGGCGAGGTAGGCGGCTTCGCCGAGGGTGCGAATGGTGCCTGAGGTGCCGATGACCTGGGTGAATCCGGCCTGCTTTGCCTGGGCGATCGCACCTTCTGCCAGAAAGCGGATGTGGGCTTCGAGGACGCTTCTGGCCTCTTCGCCAAGGGGGCCTTGGTCGTTTACCATGTCGAGCAGCCTGAGGACGCCGAGCTTGAGGCTGGTGGCAAAGAAAATGTCTTCGTGGTTGCCGACGACGGCTTCGGTGCTGCCGCCGCCGATGTCGAGCACGAGGGCGTTTTTTGCTTGGAGTGCGATCGCGTTTCTCACCGCTAAGAAAATGAGCCGGGCTTCTTCTTTGCCGGAGATGATGCGGGGTCTAATTTGGGTGCGCCGAAAAATTTCTTTGAGAAAGGCGCTGCCATTTTGCGCTTCGCGGGTGGCGCTGGTGGCAACGGTGATAATCTCTTCGGCGCCCAGCTGATCGGCAAGCGTCACGTAGCGTTCGATGGTGTCGAGCCCAAGATTGTAGGCGCGATCGCTCAGGTGATTGGTGGCAAAAACGCCCGAGCCGAGCTTCACCATCTCCTTAACGCGATCAATCACCTCGAAATGTTGCCGCCGTAAAACCTGCACCACAATCATATGGATGGAGTTGGTGCCAATGTCGATAGCGGCTAGCTTCATGGGTGACCTTTCTTAGATTGACGTGACGGATTCGCCAAGCGCCTGTTACCCGAGCGCCTTTTCAATGGTGGCTACGAGCTCGGAGTCATCTGGCGCCGTGCGAGGGCCAAATCGCGTTACGGTCTCGCCATCGCGCCCGACGACAAATTTGCCGAAGTTCCAGTCGATATCTGGACCATCACCAACCAGAAAGCTGTAGAGCGGACTGCGGTTTGAGCCGTTGACGTCTTGCTTTTCGAGCAGGGTAAAGTCTACGTCGTATTTAGACTGGGTGAAGTCTTTGATCTGTTCGGGGCTACCGGGCTCCTGCGCGCCGAACTGGTTGCAGGGGACGCCGATGATGACTAGGCCGCGATCGCGATATTTTTTGTCGAGTTCGACGAGGCCTTTGTATTGGGGGGTGAGGCCGCACTGGCTGGCAACGTTGACAAAGAGCACGACTTTGTCTGCGATCATATCTGGCGAAAGCGCTGTGCCGTCTAGCGTTGTGAGGGTAGTAGGTAGGGCCATGGGGAATGCATTTGTGAACAATCCCTTCTATTCTGGCATGAACAGATCAGACCGAGACAACTCTCTTTGGCGAACCTCAATCACGAAGCGCGATCTGTCGTAAGCAAATCCCTATCATCGACAAATCTCTATAGCCCAGCATAAGTCAAAACATCTGTCCAAACTATTCTCTCTGATCTCCCATCTTGCTATCTCCAATGTTGATAGTAGCGTCCTTTCTCGTAGAGCCGATGTTGATGTTGTACTTGCCTTGTTGATTTATGTTGTATGAGCCGACGGTGTTGTGGCTACCGGTGATGATGGTAGCGCCCTGCGCACTGCCCCCAATGGCCACCGACCCTGCGCCTGAGGCTGTGGTCTGGGTGATGTTGCCACTTAGCTCACCGGGTGTAGATTCTATCTGGGGCGGGCGGGCTAGCTCAGGGGGTAGCCCCTTCGGCCGTGGATCGCCCCCTGCGTAGTAAGCCAAAACAAAGTTATCTGCCTGGTTGATCTCGAGTACGGGGTGCTGTTGATCTTCTGTGAGTGTGGGAACGATTTGGCGGGTGTACATGGCTAAGTCTGTTGCTCGAACGTAACCATCTTTTTTGGCAGTGCCTTCTCCATACATCGCCTTGAGCAGTGCGTAGGTAAAGGCGCTGTAGGGATTACCACCGTAGGAGAGCTCGTCTCGGGCGGATGAGCAGATAAGTATTCGCCCCTTACCTTTTGAGAACAGTTTTTCTGCTTCAGGGGGCAAAGGTGACTTGGTAATCTCAAAGTCAGAAAGGTCACTGAGCCCGCCTGCGTGGCAACAATCTAAAATCACCAGCAGTTTTTTAGCTGGAATCTGTTGTAGCAGCGCTGTAAATTTGCTACCGCTGAGGGCTGTGCGCTTTAGATTTTCGGTTGAGTAGCCATGACATAGTAGATAGTAAGTGTCGACAATCGAATTGCTCAGCTGGTGACCATGCCCGGAAAAATAAACGATCGCCGTAGCGTTTTCGTCGGCCTGCTTTGCAAGGGTTTCTAGCGCCTCAGTCACCTTGTCACAGGTAGCCGCTTCTGCTGTAAGCAGCTGTACCTGCTCGGGTGGGTAGGCACAACGCTCTGGGTCTTTAAGAACATCTGCGAGCGCCTCGGCGTCCGTGATTGTATTTGGCAAGTCGCCGCCTATCCCGATAATGCAGGCGTAGCCCTGCTTAAATTGAGTGCCCATGGCTTTGTTTCCTACTTCTGAGAGTTTGCGGTCAGCGCTATCAATAGACCCGTAAAGTAAAGATATCCTGTCTGCTAGTAAAGATAAATAGCCTTCAGCTTATTCTCCTGACGATTTCAAGGGCTAAGCTAGGAGTTATCCCATCTTCTAAGAAAAACAGCGTAGGAATCCGTGGCTGTCTAATGATAACTGTTATCATTAGCTGGTTCGTAAGATTCTAAGCTCATGACGAAGCGATTGCCGTTAAATAGAACGTATGAATACGATTGGCTGATGCCCGGTAGCTATCATGATCGGCGGTTGCTGCATGCGGGTGTCGGCGACTGCGTCTCTATCTGTCGTCCGGAGTGGGGCTACGGCTATCGCCAAGAAATTCCTCTGAGAGAAGATCTCACGCTTTTGATTGTTGACTATGTGTTTAAGCAGGCGATACTAACAGATGCTGTAGGTGCAGGCGATCGCATCGAATTTGAATTTCACCTAGCTGGGGGCCACGCAGGGTACAGTCTTTGCATTCCCTGTTTCAAACTACGGCAGTTTGGCATCAGGCGTCCTAATAAAAGAGTGTTCAAGGTCGAAATATTCCTGAAGGGAACCGCGCTGGTGGAGTGTGCTCAGTCCTTCATTGAGCGACTGTCGCCTCGGGCCCGCACTGCGGCCGAACGCATTTTGAGCGCAATTTATTTTCACCAAGGTGGTAGACCCACTGTCTCGACTGCCAGAATGCTAGCGCAAGTCTTTGGTTGCTCATCGGGGAATGATGATAGCGCCGCAATGAGTATTGAGCAGATTTTGAACGATTGCCTTTATGCTGAATCGTTCTCTCTCAACTATGCGACTTACAGCCCGATTACCGCCGCAATGCAACAGCGCCTAGAGCAAATTCTAAGCTGTCCATACCAGGGTAAAACTCGGTTGAACTATCTTAGAAAGAGGTCTCTAGAACTTGTTGAACTTCGCCTCAATTCGCTGTTTAATCCCACTCAGGACTATGAGATAAAGTGCATTCATGAGGCGGCTGAGCTGTTGCGATCGCAGATGCTGTCGCCCCCCACTTTAGACGCTCTTTCACGGCAGGTCGGGACCAATCGACTCAAGCTAAACCGAGGCTTTCATACCCTTTATGGCACCACGCCTTTTGGCTATCTGCGTAGACATCGTCTTGTTCAGGCGAGGCGGCTGCTGATGACATCTGACCTGTCGATTGCCGAGGTATCTCAGGCAGTCGGCTATAGCAGTCAAAGCCGCTTTGCGACTGCTTTTCGGCAGCGAATGGGGCTCAATCCTAAGACGTTTCAGATGTACGCTTTAGCCAATGTTTCGACCTTGTAGGTTGTCGTCATAGCGGTAGAAAATGCGTTTGGGGCGCAAAATTCCTAGAAAGTCTCTCTATCTTTTAATACAGTAATCGGGAATGATTTTCGTCAATTAGGCAAGGTGAACGCCATTGATGTGATGAAGGCGTTTTGTCGAAGCCCTATAAGAAAAATGATTAAAAAAATACTTGAGCCGCTGAACTTAGCCGTCCTGGTTGTTTTGACGGGGCTTTGGATGACAACTGCTGAGATGGGTTCTGCTAAGGCTCAAGCTGATACCCGCAGAAACTCATCAGAGGCCGCTAGCTACTTATCAAACCGGATGCTCAGTTTGGAAGAACTGCCTCAAAATCGGCTAGATTCCTTTGCGGTAGAGACTTTATCACAGATAGACGCGTCGACAGAGATTGTAGATATTCAGCTCGAAGAGACAGAGGCCGGATTGGGTATCTTTCTGGTCACTGACACGGGGACCCTCCCGGCGCCGACAACAACAACTTCTCAGAATGCTTTAATGGTTGAATTTTCTGACGCTGCTTTGGCACTTCCAGAAGCAGAGGATTTTCAAGCCTTTGAGCCAGCTGAGGATATCGCTCTCGTGCAGGCCTCTGAACGGGTTGGAGCCTCCGGCTCTACTGTTCGGGTCGTGATAACAGGCACAGATGCGCCACCCACATTGACGATATCTACAACTTCGACTGGTTTAGCCCTGAGTGTGCTGCCGGGTATGGCGCAGGCAGGTGAATCTGAAGACGCACTGAGGCTGTTGGTCACAGGTGAAGAGGCCGGTACACCGTATATTGAGCCGACTGCCGCGGGTACCAGAATAGAAACACCTCTGCTAGAGACGCCTCAATCGGTGCAGGTTATTCCAGAAGCCGTGCTAGAAGACCAGCAGGTTATTCGATTAAATGAGGCTTTGCGAAACGCACCTGGCGTTGTGCAAGGCAATACGTTTGGCAATGGGCGAGATGGGTTTGTGATTCGCGGCTTTGATGAACCCGCGATTGTGCAAGACGGCTTCCGGCTAGATAGCAGTGTGACGAACGGACTGCGAGAAACGGCCAATCTCGAACAGGTTGAGGTGTTACGTGGTCCGGCATCTGTTCTTTTTGGGAATGTAGAGCCCGGCGGTGTGATTAATTTGGTGACAAAGCAGCCGCTAGACGACCCCTTTGCTGAGGCGACGGCGCAGGTAGGGAGCTACGGGCTACTGCGGCCGACTGTCGATGTGACGGGGCCGCTAAATGAGCAGGGTAGCGTTCGATATCGCTTCAATGGCGCGTTTGAGCAAGGGGGGAGCTTCAGGGAGTTTGAAACTGAGATAGATCGCCTGTTTGTGGCACCGGTTGTGGCAGTTGACTTGGGCGATCGCACTGACCTCAGGCTCAATTTGCAATATCTCAATGATGAGCGACCATTTGACAGAGGCATTCCGCCCCTTGGCGATACCCTGCCAGATGTGCCGCTAACAACGACTACCGGAGAGCCTACTGATTTTAACCGGGTTGAAAATTTGGGCGTGGGCTATCAGCTATCCCATCGGTTTAGTGATAGCTGGCAGCTCAGAAATCGCTTCCGCTATAGCGATGTCTCCTTTGAGAACTTTAGAACTGAGCTGAGCGAAGCCCTTGGTGGCCTAGATCCAAATACTGGCGACATCGCTCGTGCCTTTGTCTTTAACGATAGCGACCTTGAAAGCTACGAGGCTCAAACAGAGATTATCGGAGAGTTTTCAACTGGCCCTCTAGAACATCGGCTCCTAGCAGGTGTTGATGTGTTTTTCGTCGGTTCTGATATTACCGTCTCTTCTCAGCCAGCCCCGACAGTTAATCTCTTTGATCCTCAAATTGGCTTAGCGCCCTCTCCAGAGCCTCCACTGGCGTTGTCGACAGGAGACTCCAGCAGTCGACTTAGTCGGGTCGGTCTGCTACTGCAAAACCAAATCGAGCTGTTGCCAGGACTAGATATATTATTGGGCGGGCGGGTTGACTTTATTAATCAGAGCAGTCGGTCAGCCCCTGTGGTGATTCCTGGGCTGGTTGATACGCCCGCGCAAGAGAGCGATCGCTCAGAAACTGCTTTTACACCCCGACTGGGCATTGTTTATCAACCCATCGAAGCGTTGTCTTTATACGCTAGCTATAGCCGCTCTTTTGAACCCAACACCATCACAGAAACGACGGCGGCAGGAGACTTTTTAGAGCCAGAAGAAGGAGAACAGTATGAGGTTGGCATAAAAACGACCTTGTTCGATGAGAGACTGGCTGCGACTTTGTCCTTTTTCGACATTAGCCAAAGCAATGTTGCGGTGGCTGATCCGAACGATGCCAACTTTGTCGTTCCGATCGCTGAGCAGAGTAGCCGAGGTATAGAGCTAGATATTACCGGAGAGATTTTGCCAGGATGGAATATTTTGACTGGGTTTAGCTTGCTAGATGCTGAAATTGAAGAGAGTGAGGATTTTGCGGCGGGTGCTAGGCCGCCAAACGCGCCTGAAACAGCGGCAAATCTATGGACCACCTATGAAGTTCAGTCTGGCAACTTAGCTGGGCTAGGGTTTGGGCTCGGTCTCTTTTATGTCGGTGAAAGACAAGGGGATGAGGCAAATTCTTTTACCCTGGATGACTACCTTCGAACTGACGCGGCTATTTACTACCGTCAGGATGACTTCCGAGTGGGGCTAAATGTCCGCAATCTCTTTGATGTTGGCTACTTTGAACATGGAGGACTCGCAAGGCGCGGTGCGACACCGGGCGAACCGCTATCGGTTGTAGGCTCTGTATCCATTACGTTTTAGATAGGTAGGTGCAGGATGAGTTTTGGCGCAAACGTCGGCTTTAGGGTGAACCACGTTGTCCTTTTTTTCTTTTCTATGGCAGTTGTTTGTGTGCTCTCTGCCTGTGGCATGCCACAGGCTATAAACTATGAGCCAATCGACCCGTCGGAAGGACACACAGTGAGCCATGCCAATGGAGAGACCGTTGTTCCACTCGATCCGCAGCGAGTTATTATCTTGGGCTCTGTCACGGATGCGATCGCGCTAGGGGTTGAGCCGGTGGGCGCAGCGCTGACAGGGCTGCCGCAGCGAGCCAATGTAGAACAGCTCTCTCCGATGCTGAGCGATGAAACTGACAATATTGCCGTGCTAGGCCATATTAACCAGCCTAATTTGGAAAGCATGGTTGCTCTAGATCCCGATCTTATCTTGGCGATACAGAAAGCAGGCAGTTCCTACCGCCGACTATCTCAAGTGGCGCCGACGGTGGTGATCGACACATCACCGGGTGCTAGCCAGTGGAAAACCTATGTTCTAGATTTTGCGATCGCCCTGGGCAAGCAGTCAGAAGCGCAGACGCTGATTCAATCCTATGAGCAGCGGGTTTCACAGTTTCAGCAGCTGATGGGCGATCGCTTAGACACCACCGTCGTTTCGGTCGGTCGGTTTCGTCCTGACCATGTTCGCATCTATCAGCAAAATAGCTTTTCGGGCGCAGTTCTCGCCGATATTGGGTTTCCTCGCCCTGAGCCTCAGCAAAAGAACAAACCCTTTGAGAAAGTCAGCATAGAAAATCTCTCTAGTCTGGATGGCGATGTCTTGTTTTTTATGCAAGACAATCCCAATGAGTCGATGCTAGGCGAAGTACAGACGCATCCGCTATGGTCTCAACTTGAAGTTGTAAAGCAACAAAATGTGCAGGAGGTCTCCTTGGAAGTTTGGTTTCTCAATGCGGGCATCGTCAGCGCGCACATGATGCTCAACGACTTATTTCGTACGCTGGTGCCCAATGGAGAACAGTATGTGGTAACCCAAGTTGGCGAGCTGACGCTGCCTTCTACATCGCTTGCAGTACGGCCATGAGTGAGCAGTCAGACGACAAGGCTACAGCGATCGCTTCTATGCAAACGTTTTTGATCGTGTGGGCGGGTCAGTTTGCTTCTCGAGCAGGGAGCCGTATGACTCATTTTTCTCTAACGCTGTGGGCCTGGGACATTACGCAGCAGGCAACGGCACTGGCGCTGGTTGGCTTTTTTATTCAGGTGCCCAGATTGTTGATAACACCTTTTGCTGGCATTGTTGTTGACCGCTGGAATCGTAAACAGCTCATGATGGTTGGCGATACCGTCGCGGGTGTTTCAACTTTGACAATGCTGTGGCTCTATCGCAGCGGTGAACTGGAGATTTGGCATTTGTATGGCGTGGGCGCTGTCAACGGTGCTTTTGATCAGATTCAACAGTTGGCCTACACGACTTCGATGACGATGATGGTGCCAAAGCGTCACTACAGCCGGGCGATCAGTCTAAATTTTTTGTCTGGGTATGGTTCTAGTATTTTGGGTCCGGTGATTGCAGGTGTACTCTATCCTTTGGTGAGTCTCAGCGGTATCTTTTGGGTTGATTTGTGTACGTTTGCGATCGCAATGCTCACTGTTTTATGGGTTACCGTTCCCCAACCTAGAGCCGCAGAAGTATCGGCCCTCTGGTACGAAGACTTGTCAGTTGGCTTCCACTTTTTATCCCAAAGGCCTGGCATGATGAGTATTTTGATCGTGGCTGCCTTGTTCCAGTTTACGAATGAGATGACCAATGCCATTCACGCGCCAATGATCTTAGCGAGGAGCGCTCGTTCTGCGCGAGCATTGGCAATTCTCTCGGCGACTGCTGGCTGTGGCGGCATTGCCGGTGCAATTTTGATGAGTGTTTGGAGCGGCCCACGACCTCGGATTAAGGGTGTTTTGTTTGGCATGATGATTTCAGGTTTCAGTAAGATAGGACTGAGTCTGAGCAATCGTTTGGGTCTGTGGATGCCGATGCAGTTTTGTTCTGCGTTCAGTTTTCCAATGATGGGTAGCTCCGGCAACGCCATCTGGTTCAGCAAAGTACCGCCTGAGATTCAAGGACGCGTATTTTCTATCAGTCTATTTATTAAAGGATTCGTCGCCCCATTGGGCCGATTGCTCGTAGGACCTTTAGCTGACCAGGTATTTGAGCCAGCCATGATGCCGAATGGGTCTCTTGTACCTATATTCGGCAGGTTTTTTGGCAGTGGAAAAGGAGCTGGTATTGCTACGCTTTACGGACTCTGTGCGGTTTTGGTCGCGATAATTGGTTTTGGAGGCTGTTGTTACCGCCCTCTAAAAACAGTTGAGGCGAGTTTGCCAGATTATACAGCGACGACAGACATGTCAGGCTGATTTTATAAATTTAACTCCTCTAGAAGACACTTCTCACCTTCCTAGAACAATGCTAAAAGACTGTCAATTTTGCTCTGTCATTTCTAAGAATAACGGTGAAGATCCCATCGGGACCGCAAGTACTCACGACTATTGGCTATTTATTGATTTGCCGCTGCCCTGGATTTTTGAGAACTGGCGAAGAGATCCTGTGATGGGTCAATTGATTGCACTATTTGAATGGCTCATTCTGAAGAAAGGTGTGAAGCTAAGGCCGCTTGCGATCGCGCCCGATGCAGACTACTCTCAACCTGGCTACCATCGCATTTTGTTTTACCATCGACCGAGCCGTCTGTTTAGTCGCTATCAAAAGAGAGAATATCTTGTTCCCACTGAGCGCCTGCGGAATGCTGTTAATGCCCTACTGCAATTTCCAGAGCGTCTTGTTGAATTTGAAATTTATCAGCAGCACGTTCATACCCGCGATCTGTTTATTTGTACGCATGGCAATGTTGATGTGGCTTGCGCTCGCTTTGGCAATCCTATCTACAACGCGCTGCGAGCAGATTATACCTCACCTACGCTGCGTGTCTGGCGCTGTAGTCATTTTGGCGGGCACCGCTTTGCACCGACCTTAATCGATCTGCCGGTCGGTCAATTTTTTGGTCATATAGGGTTTGAACAGTTAGATCCTTTAATTCATCGTCAGGGAGATTGGCAACAGCTGCGAAATTGCTATAGAGGCTGGGCGGGTGTTGACCCGATGGCTCAGATTGCAGAAAGAGAGATATGGATGCGGCTCGGCTGGCCATGGCTTGACTACGCGAAAGCAACGCTAGGCGCAGCGAATTTAGCGCCAGTGCCTACAGCGGCAGCAGCTATCACCACTGTACAAATTGAATTTCAAGATATTCAGGGAGAGAAAGGCACCTATGACGTTGAAATTGAAAGCATTGAAGCTGTTGAAACAGCTTCAAAATCGGGTGTAGACATGAAGCTGGAGAAAGTTAAACAGTACAGGGCTGTTAAGGTGACTTTCGCCCAATAGGGATACATAGGGGCGTGCCTGCTACCGGATCGGTCACTATTCGGCAAGCTAGCCCAAATACTTCTTGCACTAGCGCTTCGGTCATCACCTCTTCTGGTTTACCCTGTGCGTAAATTTCACCTGCCTTCATTGCAATCAACTGGTCGCCGTAGCGACTGGCCTGATTTAGCTCGTGTAACACCATAACTACCGTGCGCCCTTTCTGTTGATTGAGGTCATAGAGCAAATCCAACACTTCCATTTGGTGCGCCAGATCTAAAAAAGTTGTCGGTTCATCTAACAGTAGAATGCGCGTATCTTGAGCGAGCGTCATTGCGATCCAGGTCCGCTGTCGTTGCCCGCCAGAGAGGCTATCTACCGGGCGATCTGCCAGAGCTTGCAGTTCTGTTATGGCGAGGGCCGCTTCGACCTGTTGTTCGTCTTCCTTACTCCATTGTTGTAGCCAGCTTTGATAGGGATAACGTCCCTGCGCTACTAACTCTCTTACTGTGAGTCCCTCAGGCGCTCTTGGACCCTGTGGTAGCATGCCGAGCTGCTTTGCCACGGTCTTGGTTGGCAGCTTAAAAATAGAATCGCTGTCAAGATACACAACGCCTGCTTTCGGCTTGAGCAGCCGCCCAATTCCCTTCAGCAAAGTAGATTTACCGCAGCCGTTTGGTCCCACCAGCACAGTGATTTTACCTTTGGGAATCGCCAGGTTTAGACCTGAAATAATAGTGCTGCGCTCGTAAGCTAGCGTTAGCTGACGGGTTGTTAGGGCAGGTTTAGTCATGACTGTGTAATAGCAGCAAGCTGCGCAACCGAACATTCGATTACTGCGGCAAAACCAATGATAACAGTGATCACTAAATCGATATGATCAAAGCCGTTTGTGTCATGGAGTAGCGGTTTTAATGATATCGGTTATCATTAACGTGAGTCATTATCGTCATCATGCCGTGTACATGACAATTTCTATCCAAGTGCTTTAGCACAGGAGTACTGAAACATGACTGTTCAAGCAATCGATGTGGAGCTGGGCTCAGTACAAGAAACTATGCTGATTCCACTATTAGGGCGAGCCGTAGAAACGAGAAAGAAGAACGGGTTATTGAAAGATGACAAAGCCGTTGAAATTGTTAATGCCTTAGATTACGACTTTTCTAAATGGATGAAGTCTAAAACTTTAACTGGTGCAACCCTAAGAACAAAGCTATTCGATCAATACGTTCAGTCTTTTTTACAAAAGGACCCAGCTGGAACCGTTGTTGAGATTGGGTGTGGGTTGAATACTCGGTTTGAGCGTATAGACAATGGAAAAGCTCGGTGGTTTGATTTGGATTTGCCTGATGCTTTGGCACTACGACGACGGTTTTTTCAAGACGAGCCGCGCCGTACAATGCTTGAAGCGAGCGTATTAGAAACAGACTGGATGGAGAAAGTTGCGGCGACAGGTGGCCCTTGGTGCTTTATTTCGGAGGCCGTCATTATTTATCTGGAGCCTGCTAAGGCGAGACAGGCCATCGCACAAATTGCCAATCGGTTTCCAAGCGCTTGGATTTTAACCGACACAACCAGCCAAAAAATGGTGGAAAGTCAATCTACTCACGACGCAATGAAGTACATGTCGCCAGATAGCTGGTTTCGCTGGGCCTGCGACGATCCGCGTGAGATAGAAAACTGGGCTAACTTACGCCTTGTGCGATCGCTGACCTTTCTAGATGCAGATCCTGCAATGCTTAAGAAAGCATCTCCCACCCTATCAATCATTGCTCGCTGGGCACCCTGGATTCTTCGCAGTAAAGTAAATAACTACCGGCTGAATCAGTTTGTTGTGGAAGATTAGAATCGTCTAAAGTGTTTGAGCATACTCTTCAAAATAAAATTCCTTCTTTTGGTTAGCCTCTGACCTCTCCATAGCATCCTCCTCAAACAGCGGACAGATCTGCTCGAAACTTAAGGTCATCTCGTGCGAGTCAGCAAGTATAAAAAGTAGGGCGCACCAATGACTGCTGTGACAATCCCACAGGGTAACTCAATCGGTGCAAACAACAATCGCCCCAGTAAATCTGCAACGACAACAATCATGCCGCCTGTCAGTGCCGCTGTAGGCAGCAGCCCTTCGTGAGACGGCCCGACTATCTGCCGTGCAATATGTGGAGCCATTAGCCCGACAAACCCAATGCTGCCTGCTGTTGCCACAGAGGCTCCCGATAGGGCGACTGCACTGATTAGCAGCCAACCCCGCTGCCACTCCAGACGACTGCCCAGGCTGCGAGCAATGTCGTCTCCCATTTGCAACACATTTAACTCGCGGCTAAGCAAGAGCGACAGCAGCCCAAACACGACTAGCCAAGGTGCAAATGCAACAATCTGCGCCCAGCTTCGCCCGTATACGCTGCCCGCTAACCATACCAACGCCTGACTCACGTCAGAAATGTTGCCGAAGGTAATCATCAAATTGGTAATGGCTCCGGCAATCAAGCTAAAACCAATGCCGATGAGAATCAGCCGAACTGGCGCACTGCCACCTTTCCAAGCGAGCAGATAAATGAGCATAGCTACTACTGACGCCCCTACAAAAGATGCCAGTGGTAACACTGCAATCGGGACATTCGGAAAAACAACGATTAAGGAAACGGCGGCTAGGGCTGCGCCTGCATTCACGCCGATGATATCGGGTGCTGCCAGCGGGTTGCGGGTGATTCCTTGGGTAAGCGTGCCTGCGATCGCCAGCCCCACACCCACGCCCCACGCGACCAACGTACGTGGCAACCGCAGCGTATTCACAATAAAAGCATAGTCCGCATGGTCAGTTGGCCAGCCAAAAATTGCCCGTATCACATCCAGTGGCGGTACGGGATACTCGCCTTGGCCAACGCTCCAGATCATCGCTGCAATGGTCACTATCAGCAAACCCAACAATGCTTTTGGAACTCGCCGATCTAGTCGTAAAGAGAGTCGATCTGTGCGCAACACGAGCCATGAATTTTGTTCTTTTTGATTAGAAGATTTTGCTGAGTAGTCCATATCAGCGTTTTACCTGCGATCGCACCAAATACACAAAAAACGGTGCGCCCAGTAGCGGCATCATAATTCCGACTGGCAGCTCCTGCGGTTGAATAATCAGCCTTGCGCTAATATCTGCTAACAACAATAAGATTGCGCCCACCAATGCCGAATAGGGTAAAATCCACCGGTAGTCTCCCCCTGCCCAAAAGCGGACAATGTGGGGGACAATGAGCCCGATAAAGCCGATAGGGCCTGCGATCGCGACTGACCCACCGGCCAATAGCACCACACTCACCGCTGCAACTCCCTTTACCCAAGCCGTTTTTTGCCCGAGCCCCTGGGCTACCGATTCACCCAAACTCAGCGTGGTTAGCTGCTTGCCCATCGATAAGCCCAAGAGCAAACCACTCCCCAGATAAGGCAGTACCTGAATGATTAGATCGATATCGCGCCCGGCTACCGACCCAGCCAACCAAAATCGAATCTCTTCGAGCGTTCGCTGACTAAGGATGAGAATGGTTGTCGTTAGGGAAGACACTAGCGCTGTGAGTGCGGCGCCTGCAATCGTTAAGTTTAATGGGGTGAGCCCGCCGCGCCCTAACGAGCCTAAACCGTAGACAGTGATGGCTGCGATCGCTGCTCCCAACAGTGCAAACCCTGCATATACGCTCAGCGAAGCCGCGTCAAACCAAAATACCGACGTCACTACCGCAAATGCCGCCCCTGCGTTAATGCCCAATATCCCAGGGTCTGCCAGGGGATTGCGCGTTACCCCTTGCATGATGGCCCCCGCAACAGAAACGGCAGCGCCTACCAGCATGGCCGTCACCGAACGAGGAACCCGCACAGTGCGAATAATTAAATGCTCAGTGGAGCCATCTGGAGCGATCAACGCCCGGTAAACTTCCGGCGGGCTAATGTCGGCTATGCCAAGCGCAACGCTGGCGACAAAACAAGCAAGTAGCCCTATTAGCGAAAGCACGATGCCTGCGGTTAGGGCGGTTTGGTTTGTGTATCGTTGGCCGGTCGCCGAAACAGGCATAATGGAGAGCGTTGACTGATGAAAAGGAGTCTCATTAATAGTATGGGCCTGCCTGTCGTTCAGCAAGATGTTGGGTTCGTTTATAAAGCGATCGCGCTCCTTGGGTTAGTGCCTCTATTGCGTACGTTAGCTGTCTAATACATTGCGGCGAGCCAGCCTGCGCCTGCCGCAGCGCTACCGGATGAGATAAGGGCAATGAATATCCACCAGGCTGCGATCGCAACTTGTTTGCGGGCGGCTTCTGCCTGTTGCTGAATTTCGGTTTGAGCTGCGATCGCCTGTTCAGAGAGCTGCGCTTGCACCTTCGCAATCTGATTCGCAACCTGACTTACGACATGCTGCCGGGCCGTTTCCATCGTTTCCATCGTTTCCATGGTCGATATATCTGGCAAAGACAATAGCTTTTGGGCTTCGGTTCGAATGGCCTGCATCCATTCCCCAATCTGCTGCGCTTCGCCTTGCCATGCAGTTTCTCCCCAAGTAAGAATCTGCTGAATTTCTTCTGCAGTGAGATCTTTTCGCTTTTCAAGGGCTCGTTGCCACGTGTCTCTATTCCAGAGCTGTTGCCACAGTCCACTGACATCGGAAGTGCTGATTAGTTCTGTCGGATAGGGAACGGCAGAGAGGGTGCTAACGACAGTCTGGGTGAGTTGTTTTGTGAGTTTGGCCGGTTGCAATGCTGACTTCTCTGGGTGAGATAGGAGCTGGGTGATTCTTTCAGAGAGGGTCGTGGTGAGCTGCTGTGAGAGCGACTGACTGGCTTCTATGGCTGCGGGGCGAGCGGATGATAGTTTGTCTGTAAGCGTAGCCTGTAGCCAGTTTATAAAGTCTTTTTTTGCGGTTGTGGGTAGGCGGATTCGATGGGTTAGCGCAGCCCAGTCTAGCGACTGTAGCGTACCTGCTTCTAGCTGATTTAGTAGCAAAATAATTTCAGGTTTGATATCTTCTAGCGATACCTGTGACCAGTCTATCGCTTCTAAATGACTTTCTAGCGTTTGATTGGCTTGGTGTGCGATCGCTCGAATTCCTGACACGGCCTCTTTTTGACTTGGCGATAGGGCTGGTTCAGAAGGACGTGGCCAAGACTGGTGCAATGTTTCGACTAACTGTTGTTTTCTCTTCTCAGATAGTTTCCTGCGACGGTCTAACACAGATTCTATGGCTGCTATATCTAAACTGTACTGGCGCCATTCTTGCGCAGATAGCCCGTGCTGCTGACGCTGGGCCTCTATCTTGTCGGCAAGGTGTTGAGGTGTTAGGTGATCTAGGCTGGTGTAGCGGCAGTATGAAATAAGCTTAGATTGGATAGATGCGATAGCGGCACCGTGATCTGTTGTTTGATCTGCTGTTTGATCTGTTTTATTTGCTTCTGTAGGGGACTTTTCGGTGAGGGTGGCTGAATTTTCTCGTAGCGTAGCGACGTGCCAACTTGGCTGTATGTTTTGGGGAAGCTGTTGCAGCAGTGTTTCAACAGCTAGATCAGAGAGATCTACCTGGGTTAAGGCTCTTTTGAGGATGCTTTGCCAGCTGGGTAAATCGAGCTGTGAGACTACCGTAGCGGGTAGCGATGACAGCGCGGATGCAGCGGAAGGCGAGGTCTCTACGATAGCAGTTGCTGAGGTATGTTTTGCTGGCGCCTTTGCTTCTGTGGGTGAGTCTTGTTGGTTGTCGTTATTTTCTGATTGTTTTTCGGAGTTTGCGTTTGGCGCGATCGCTTCAATGATGTTCTGGACCTCTGGGGTAGAAAGCTGCGTGCGATCGCAAATTTCAGCAATCAGCGTTTCCTTTTGATTAGCGAGTAAGCCTGGTAACTCCTGCTGTACGCTGGCAATTTTCGAAATTTCTGCTGAGAGTTCTTTGAGGAGGCTAGACTGATCTGAAGCGGGAGTCGCCGGTGAGTCTGCTGAGGTGAGGGTTTGGGTGATAGCCGCGAGCAGTCGCTGTCCGCCTGCGATCGCCGTACCCAATAGCGAATTGGCTGTGATCGCCACCGTCGTAGAACTCAGCCAAATAAACAGCAGCCAATAGGTCGCCCAAAGCACGATACCAAAGATAACGCCCCTGCGCGGGGCGATTATCTGGCCAAATTCGACGGATAGCAGTGAGGCTACAAACAGCACTATCGACAGGCCAGCCGCTACACTAAAGCCCAACAGATGGGTGACTGGCAGCGAAAAATCAGTGTCTGCCGACGCCTTTTGACCTGTGCCATTGGCAGAAGGTAGCTGGCCAGAACTGGCTGTACCAGCATGCTCGGCGCTGCCTGAGCGATTCACCAATCGCTCTTTTGGACGCCAGTCTAGCAGGGTGAGGCCAATGGCGATACCGAGGTTTGCTGTGACCAGCTGCAGCGCAACGGCGATTAGCAAACCGCCCATCAGTGAGAAAAATAGCGTCATGTCCGCTTATCTAGAGGGCCAATCTATCTGAAGCCTGTCCGAAGTCCGTCTAAAGGTAGATATCTCGACGATAGAAAGCCCAGTAGTCAGCTGTCATCTGCCTAGGGTGTCAATTTAGGACGGTCGTGCGTAAAAAATAAATCGCTCAATATGTGATCTTTATCATATACATTTTGGTAAACGCAGAAGACTTTTCTCTCCCGACATATAGCTGTTTTTGGTTGCTCAGGTATCGTAAATAGATGCCATTGAAATAGCTGTTGAAATCTCTTTTCTTCAGGCATGGATTGATCATGCTTTACTGAATCAATATATAAGTGGTTGTTGATTTTACATGTGTTTCAAATCTTCTGAAACACAAGCGAAAAGAGGGATTCGAAGGATTTTTTAGGCAATTTTAATCTGTGGAAATCTGTTTCTCTGTGCTTTTCAGTACCTCTAAGCGCCATATCAAAAAATATTTTCCGAATTGAAATAGCCTGCGCAGAAGTATTCAGTACGCGAAGTTTAGAGAAAACTTCTATTCTGTCGAGTTTGGGCGCAATAACTCAGTAAGTAAGTTGTTGTAGTTTATACCGATATCGCTAAAAGCACGGAAGTGACTTGCTCGTATGGAAGGGTGAGTACTTTAGCCCGTGTCGTGAAGCGTCTCTTTTTTTAAATATGTCTAAAATATGTCTACCTTTTCGTGATATGAATACTGATCGTCACTGGCCTAACCACTATTTTCAACTTTCTAAGATTTCTAGCGTGCTCTTGCCGACGGCTGGGCTGGGTTTGGCTGCTGCTCCCGCTGCGATCGCTCAGGAACCAACCGTCTTCCTCGACCCTGAAACTCACCAAGTGACAGTCGATAGAAACGCTTTTGATATTCAGAGTGGCCCTCTTAATAACAGCTCAAACATTCCCTTGCCGGATGGCCTTGTGGGACCTAGGCAGCCAACGCTCTCACAGCCTGTTCTTCCAAACAAGCTATCTCCAAGCACCTTCGAAATTAGGCCCGATATTGACTACATAGAACAATCGGTCGAACAAGGCTTAGGGCAGCAAGACGTTAGCGGTCAGTACAGCTTGGAGCCCTCTTCTCTACAGCTTACCGCTGAGCTAGAAATCCAAAGGCGCCCGGGTACTCATGGATTCGCAGAGGGTATCGAGGCTACAGTTGTAAATGATGAGGGCATTTCACAAGGACCTGCTGCCACTACCTTCGTTGCGGGCGATGGTGTGAAAATTGGCCCTAATGGTGAAACCTTGCCCGATGCGGATCAGGTGACTGTCGACTTTGGTGCAAATGACACAGTGCGCGTGCGCGTGCTGAACTTGCAAGGCAATAACGGCTCTCCCCGTGAGTCGGGCGTATACTTTACAGAAGACGGTGATCTCGCGGTTGAAGATTTGCCCAATGGCGGAGATAGAGACTTTGACGATGTCGACCTCTCAGATGTGTTAGGGGGCCGTGGTGAGGCTGATGTGTCTCGAACTTCCACCACGAGCGAAACGGATACTGAAACAGTCGAGACGCCTTTGGCTCCGGAGTCTCGTGAGGAAGCAGCTATTGTCACTGAAGAGGTTTCTGGCGATATCGTTGTTGAGACTGCGACCGAAGAAGTCAGAGATTACGGTGAAATCGAAATCTCTAATTCTTCAGCGGCCAGGCTAGGCCATTCAAACGGTGTCGTAACAGCTGACGGCGAACACCTCATTTATCATCGCTACGCTCGCAACAGTCAGCTACGTGCTGGTAGCGATGGGGCGACGCTATCTGGACAGCTTGCACCCTTATTTTCTAACCCAAAGAGGCCCCCTACCCTAGTGGGCGGCGACCTCACCTTCAACCCGACGGTGGGTGACAATGAAGCGGGGCTGACGGCTACGCTAGGTATCTCACAATTTTTCACCCCTACCCATCGTGTCGCGACAAACATGCTGGGTGAGACAGTTGCTAGTGCTGATGAGGGACCGGCGCTACTAGAGCCGACAGGATGGGGAAGTAATCGCCGTTTGGTCGGCTATGTACCGCCTTCTCCGGGGACTGCCAACCGAAGCGACCCGCTGGCAGTGGTTGAAGGAATTGTCGATATTCCAGTGGGCCAGGCCGTTGAAATTGCGCCTGCAGACCCGCAGAGAGTTGGATTGGGGAACGCGGCCTATGCAAACAACGTGGGCGGGTTGTTGATCGAGCGTGCCGACAGCACATTTTCCTTTGTGCCGCAATGGACTGTGGCGGGCTATGCTCAGTCGGCGATTGTCCTGGAGCCGGGCGAAGCGAGGCGTGTGATTTATGCTTTGGTGCCACAGCCACCGGCTGAAGCGTTAAAGGTGGGGGAGCGCTACGAGGTTGACCGCACCGGAACGGGGTACCAAATTGCCAAGGGCGGGTTGCCGGTGATTGCTGCTGACCAGCAGCCTCAAAACTTTAGGCAGGTTTTAGAAGAGACTTACGCGGTCGAAGACACCTTTGCCAGTGAAAGCACCAATGCCGTAACGGAGTTGTTCAATGGCATCCAAGGCATTTATGCTGAGGTGTTTGGCGGCGATCGCATCCCCACTGTAGACCTTCATCTAAACAGTGAAGTAGACGCCTGGGTTGGCAACCAGCTGTTTTCAATGGAGCCCACTGCGAGCGATCCGGGGCAGCCCGCCTTCGCCAGGACGACTAGAGCCGGGGGCTTCTATCTGGGTGGGAGGCTGACGGTCGGCATTGGCAACCAGCGCGATGTGGTGCAGCAAACGACCACCACCATGGAAGTTGTCGCTGATGAAATCAAAACGATTCGCACGCTCAATCGATTTGAGACCGCACTGACCCAAGTCGACACAATTTCAACAGAAACGACAGAAACAGTGCAAGATGCCGGGACGGCATTCTTTGACTTTACTGATACTGGCGAGCTTGCCAATTTGAGATATGTTTCCGACCAGGTAATCAGTCGCGACAAAACGACGACGGAATTAGACCGGAACAGTCGTCTTGTTCGAGGAGAGGAAGTGCTTGTCGATACGGTGGTCACAGAAGAGATTCAGGCATTCGATGCCGAAATTGTGTCGATGGATGCAGCGACCACTACCGATACCGATACCTACCCTAATATTTCACCGCTGCAGGGTGAGCTAGCTTTGGGCATGGTGTATAACTTTGGCAATACGCCTTGGACCGCAGCTGCCAACACTGTTCGTACCGAGCTTTTTACCCGGGCGATGGCGTTTGGTCAGCGTAGCAATGCCAGCGTAGGGTGGCGAGCTGAGGCTATTTTCCACCCTTTTGGCGAGGTTCAGCGCGAAGCTTATCACTACGACAGCGCTGGTAATGTCGTTCCTCTGTACCGCACAGAGCCAGTGCTAGATGCTGACGGCAAGCCGCTGACAGAGACTGTGACCATGCCAGACGGTAGCAGCCAGACGGTGGCCGTCAACCAGTTTTTGACCGATGAGGATGGCGTGCGATTTACCCAGTCGGTGGGTACGGGTCGACCAAAAGGGCCGGGGATGTATCTCCGGTTAGAAGATATTTTGGACGACGAGCAGAGCCCAGTTTTGTCTGCGGGTTTACAGATTACCTTTTAGATCTAAAGCGTCTGCTTGAGTGTGCTACTGCTATCCATCGGCCTCGCCTTCGAACAGAGTATCTAGGGGGCTGGCCTCGACGTTCATTTTCTCGTTGAGATAGCGGGCTAGCACATCATTTTGTCCATGGGTGACGTAAATGTCTCGGGCTTTGGTTTGTTCGATAGTTTTAATCAGACCGGGCCAGTCGGCATGGTCAGAAAGCACAAAGCCTCTTTCGTAGCCGCGTCTTCTGCGATTGCCCCGAACGGCCATCCACCCGGAGGCAAACGCCGTTTGAGGACGCTTGAACCGTTTCATCCAGCTTGAGCGGTGGCCAGACGGGGGCGCAATGATCAGATCGCCCGCAAATTTGTAGGATTTTTCCATTTGTGAGACTGGTACGGTTGGCACCATGTCGATGCCGACCTCTCTGTAGATTTCGGTGAGGTTGTGTACTGCGCCGTGGAGGTAGACGGTGCGGTCTGTAAATTTGGTCAGTTCGGCAAGAACGCGCTGAGACTTGCCGAAGGCGTAGCAAAAGAGCAGTGAGGGGCGGGTTTGGTCATTTTGCCACCACTGGTATATTTGCTTGGCGGTGACTTCACCGCCATCCCAGTGGTAAATGGGTAGGCCGAAGGTGGCTTCGGTAATAAAGCTATCGCACTCGATGACCTCGAAGGGCTCGCAGGAGGGATCGCGATCGCGCTTATAGTCTCCTGATACGGCCCAGACGTCGTCCTTGTATTCAACGCGTATTTGCGCCGAGCCGAGCACATGACCCGCCGAGTGAAAAGACACCCAGGTCTTACCCAGCTTGAATTTATCGCCGTAGTTGACGCCTTTGAGATGAATATCTTGCCCGAGGCGTCGGCGTAAAATGCCTTCGGATACGGCGGTGGCGTAGTAGGTTTGGTGGCCGCTGTAGGCGTGGTCGGCGTGGGCGTGGGTGACGAGGGCGGTGCTGACAGGTTTCCAGGGGTCGATGTAGAAGTTACCGGCTTCGCAGTAGAGGCCTTCTGGGCGGACGGTGATGAGGGGGGGCATGGAGGAGAAGGATGAATGATGAAGTATGAACGATGAATGGGGAGATAGAGGGGTTGACCTACACTATAAAAGGAATAACAGTAGAAGGGGTCTGGTTGCCTTCACTGCATTGTCTGCTCTTGGTGGTTGCTTTTCCATGGCCGAGATTAATGTCAATCGAATTAAGCTGTCTCAGCTACGAGCGTTGGTGGCGATCGCACAGACGGGTACATTCAGCGATGCGGCGTCTCAGCTGGATTTGTCTCAGTCGGCGGTGAGTCATGCGATCGCTACTCTAGAAGAAGAACTCGGGGTCAGCTTACTGAGCCGAGGCCGGCAGGGTGCGGTGCTCACGCCAGTGGGCCAGCAGGTCACTGCCGAAGCGCAAACGATGCTTTCTCACCTCAAAAATATTGGCCGCAAAGCCCAAGATGCCAAGGGTTTGCAGGCAGGCCTCGTGCGAGTGGTGGGCTTCCGCAGCGTGGCGACGCACGTGCTGCCAGTGGTGATAGAAGAGTTTCGGCGGCAGTATCCGGGCATTAGCGTCTCGATTGGGGAAGGCAATGACGTACGCGGCGCCGAAGAAATTTTGCGGCGCGGAGAGGCCGATATTGGCTTTACCTACTTGCCGGTGAGTGATGCCTTCGATGCGTGGGAGCTATTTCGCGACGACTACGTGGCGCTGCTTCCCAAGGCCAAAGCGCCCATGGGAAGCGGGCCGCTAAGCTGGCAGCAGCTGACGGCCCTACCGCTGATTTTGCCGCTGCCAGAAGATGGCTGCCGACACAACGTCGATCAGTATCTTCAGGCCCACGGTCAGTCGGTGTCGCCTGCCTACGAAGTGAAGGAAGATTCCACAGTTGTGGGCATGGTCCGCCGTGGCCTCGGGGCGACGATTATTGCCAAGCTAGCGGCAGAACCCATTCCAGAAGATGTGGCAGTCTGCACGTTGCCAGCCCCTCTGCAGCGAGTCATTGGGGTCATTACCCTATCCGACGCACTACAGACACCCCCCGTCTTTGCCTTTTTAGATACGCTAAAAGCAACCTGGCAGCAGCAGCTAGAAACGGTAGCGTAGCAGCTAGCTACGCGTAGAGGAGTTCGAGAAACGGGCAGTTGAGCGTCAAGTTGATTGTAAAAGGCCATCCCCTTACGCAGTGAATTTGAGATAAAATCTCAAATAAGCCATTTAGCACGTCAGGCTTATGTTGATTGAGTTTAGCGTCGGTAACTACAGATCGTTTAAGAAAAAGGTTACCTTTAGCATGGTAGCTGCAGGTCTTGTCTCAAAAGATAGAAGTACAGATGAAAGAAATGTTTTTGCTGTTGACGAAGAATTAGATCTACTCAAAAGTGCTGCCATCTATGGAGCAAATGCAAGTGGTAAGAGCAATCTTGCTTCAGCACTAACTTTTATGAAATGGTTCATAGTTAATTCTTCTAGAGATACCCAAAGTACTGACCAGATAGATATTGACCCCTTTAGACTAAGTACAGAGACAAAAAAAGAACCCTCTTTCTTCGAAATCGCTTTCGTACTTGAGGAAAAGAAATATCGGTATGGCTTTGAAGTCACTCGCAATAGAGTGATCTCGGAATGGTTGTATTACGTTCCTCAAAAAAGAGAGACAAAGCTCTTTGAACGCGATCTAGATTCTATCAGTGCAATCAAAGTATATGGTGCTGATGGAATTGAGAAAAGAACTAGACATAATGCTCTTTTTCTTTCTGTCTCTGCGCAGTTTAATGTTGAGATTGCTGAAAGGATTCTGGGGTGGATAACTGAGAAACTAAGCGTTATTTCCGGGCTAGATGACAGGGACTATCAGGATTATACAATCAAGTGCTTAATTGAAAATAAAAATAAGAATGAAATATTGGATTTGATCAAGAAACTAGATTTCGGCATCGATGATATCGAAGTAAATCAGACAGATTTTACTTCTAATTTTTCGCATGAAAGTATGTCTGAAAGGCAAAAGGATGAACTTGCTAAACCTTCAAGTGTGAAAGCAACTATAGTCAGGGCAAAGCATCGAAAGTTTGGGGAGAATGGCAAATTTATTTCAGGCGAAATGTTCGATTTAGCAGAGGAGTCTGAAGGAACTCAAAAAGTTTTCGCTCTTTCTGGACCTTTAGTTGGTACTCTCAAAGGCGGGAAGACTCTAGTTATCGATGAATTTGACGCTAGATTGCATCCATTCATTAGCCGCGTGATTGTTGAGCTATTTAACTCAAATGACGCCAATCCAAGTAATGCTCAGTTGGTGTTCATGACTCACGATACAAATTTGCTAGACAATAGACTCTTTCGCAGAGATCAAATTTGGTTTGTCGAAAAAGATAGAACGGGTGCAACTGATTTGTATTCTTTGGCAGAGTACAAGGGCGTTCGCAATGATAGCACCTACGAAAAGGACTACATCAAAGGCCGTTATGGTGCTGTTCCATATATTGGTGATATAGATAGGATAGTTAGTCTTCATGACTAAACGAAGGAACAACTATCGTGGATACTCACGAAGAAAGGTAGACAATAGAGAAATTCGACAGAGATTTTTAATCGTTTGCGAAGGTGTGGAAACTGAACCAAACTATTTCAAGCGTTTCAGAGTGCCTAAGCTTGTTGTTGATGCAAAAGGCTTGGGTGTTAATCCTAGCCAACTGGTAGATAAGGCTAAAGACCTACGGAAAAAAGACGAGTATGATCAAGTTTGGTGCGTGTTTGATAGAGATTCATTTCCCGAGCAGGACTTCAATAATGCTGTCAAAAATGCGTTAGAAGAAAAATTTAGAGTGGCTTACTCCAATGAAGCCTTTGAGGTCTGGTATATTCTTCATTTTCAGTATCTTAATACCGGTATTGATAGAAGACAATACAAGCAAAAGTTGACTCAGTTGTTGGGGTTTGAATACGAAAAAAATAGTGACTTAATGTATGAGAGCTTACTGGATAGACAGCAAGTTGCGATTAAAAATTCAACCAAGCTGCTTGAAGAGTACGAACCCCACAATCCAGCTAAAAACAATCCATCAACTACAGTTCACCTTTTAGTGGAAGAACTCAATAAGTTTATTCATTAGGTACAAAACACATGTAGCAGACGGTGTTTCTCTTTCAACGCTATCCCTCAGCTATTGCGTACCAAGCGTTCAAATCTCTGCCGATGAGGGTCTCTAATTTTTGAATGTCTGGCTTTGTCTCGGCCACGAGGCGATTTCGTAGTGCGGTATCTAAGGTAGGGCGGGTGGTTTTTTGGGTGTTTAGGGTTTTGAGCTTGGCTTTTGCGGTTTCTAAGAGGGCGCGTCTCCAGCTTTGGGGGACTGGTAGGAGATATTTGCCGACTTCGAGGACTTTGGCCGGGGGATATTTCAGCAGGGATTGCAAGAAGCGGCTTCGTGCTTTTTTGTTTGAGTTGATTCTTACAAAGTCTGTTTCAAAGGTGGGGTCAGCGCCAATGAATTCAAGCACTTCTCGGTAGATGGCGGCTGTGTGTTGTTTAAAGTCATCGAACAGAATAATCTTTACCTGGTGTTCTCCAAAGATATCTAGGTATCTCTTTACCTGTTCAGAAAAGCTGACGACTTCTCGGTATAGCAGCATTTCGGGGACGGTGCACCGCTTGGGAATGTGGCGGCCTTGTTTGCGTTCGGGTTCTAGAGCGATCGCCTGAGCAAAATCTTCAACATTCTCACTCGACCCATTGAACAACAGCTGTGAATGGAAAGACTGCATCACCGTGACGGGGTCACGAAGCATGATGATAATCTTGGCATCAGGGTTAAACTGATGGATATTCTGGGCGGCTTCTTTTGAGTAGAGATAAGAGGTGCTGCCTTCTCCGCAGAGTTTGCCGTCACTGTCAGTAAATTTTTCTAGGTACTCTGGGAGCGATCGCGCACTCTTTTTCGTTTTAAAATCCGTATCAAAATAGTTTACCTCTTTGGGCGTAGAGATACAGATGCCCGGGTGCTGACCGAGGTACTTACAGAGCGCGGTTGTGCCACATTTGGGTGCGCCAACTAAGAAAAAGCTTGGCCGTGTCATAGCAGATATTGACTGATGATAAGACGTGTCCATAGAGTACCCCAGTAAATATGGGAAGGCGAATGACATGATTACCCTCCGTTCTTACCTATCAGCGGATTGGCCAATCGTTTGGCGGTTGATTGAGCCTGTTTTCCGGGCGGGCGAAACCTATGCATTTTCGCCAGATATCTCCGAGTCAGAAGCACGGCGTGTGTGGGTAGAGCTACCTATGGCTACTTACGTTGCGCTAGAGGATGACCGCGAGATAGTCGGCACCTACTACATCAAGCCAAATCAGCCCGCTCTGGGTGCGCATGTCTGCAACTGTGGGTACATCGTTGGGGAATCGGCTCGGGGAAAGGGGGTGGCCTCTACGATGTGTGAGCATTCTCAGCAAACTGCTGTGGCGCTGGGGTTTCGCGCTATGCAGTTCAATCTAGTCGTTTCTACGAATGCAGGGGCAGTGCGCCTATGGCAAAAACTCGGCTTCGAAATAGTCGGTAGGCTTCCAGAGGCTTTTTGCCATCCTCAAAAAGGCTTCGTAGACGCTTTTATAATGTATAAGCTGTTGAGTACAAGCTGTTGAGCTAACGCTGCGGCTAAGCCTGTGACTTCACCGCCACAATTCTCAGTCGCCTGTAGTCTGCTACCCATTCACCTGCTTGATAAAGCTGCGGCACCTGTTTTTCGACGGCGCTCACGATATGGGCCCAGTCTTCTGCCGAAGATATCTCTGGCAAAAATCGCTTGCCAAACATCGCTAGCCATCCCGCTAAGCCTGCCTCGCCCAGCGGCGTTGGCCGATCAAACAAATGTGCAAAAACAACTTTTAGACCCACCGCCTCTAGCAGCGTGGCATAGGCTGTCAAACTTGGGAAATACCAGGGATTGAGATTTGCTTTGCCGCTTACGTTTTGCAGGGCAGTCAAGATAGTGCTCACGTTTCCCTCCCCGCCAAACTCTGCGACCAAGCGCCCGCCCGGCTTGAGCGCAGCGGCCATACACCGAGCGGCTGACTCAGCTGGCTGAACCCAGTGCAGCGCTGCGTTTGAGAATATCGCATCTACGGGATTGGGTAGCTGGAAACTGGCGGCGTCTGACACCTGAAAGGTGAGGTTTGGGAAAGTACTGCTGGGATAGTTGGCGCGGGCTTGATCGATCATAGTGCGATCGCTGTCCAATCCAATCACCGTTGCACATCGTTCAGCAATCTGCTGAGTCAGCTGCCCAGTACCGCAGCCCAAGTCCACAATCTGCTCTTCGGGTTCGGGTGCAAGCAGATCGACCAAACTTTCACCCCCCTGCCAAACATAGCTGCAGTGAGACTGATACTGACTGGCATTCCAGCTCATCGGCTTTAGCTAGATAGTGAATCGGCAACTGAATCGGTACTGTGGTTAGCGAGCCGCCCAGATACGTTCGCCGTCAATTTAACGTCGAAAACATCTTCGAACCAGGCTTTTTTGTAGCCGATGTTCCACAGCTCTAGCTCGCAGCGATTGCTGGGGTCTGCTGGGGTGAGGTGTAGCATCAGGGTTCTGGCGTCTTTGTCGTACTGGGCAGTGACGCTGGCGATCGCCTGACGCCGAGCCCTATCTAAGGCCACCGCAATCCGCAAAATAGCCCCCAGCTGATCGACAACACGGCGCTCGTGCTTGCTCGGTAAGTTACTGTAATTTTCGTGACGGCGCTTGGGCAGGCTCTTGCGGTGGTAGCGGGCAATGTTGCCAATAATTTCTACTTCGGTTTCGGTAAAGCCCAGCAGGCCGCCATTGCGAATGAGGTAGTAAGAGTGCTTATGGTGGGCCGAGTGGCTGATGTAGTGACCGCTGTTGTGCAGCATCGCTGCGGCCCAGAGGTACTCTCGCTCCAGGTTGGTGAGGCCGTGTAAGGTGCCCTGCGTCTGGTCGAATAGGCTGGTGGCAAAGGCGGCAACTGCTTCGCCATTGGCTTTGTACTTGCGAGAGAGTTTTTTGACGGAGCGATCGCGAATCGAATCTTGAAAAGCCATCCGGTCTTCAATCAGACCGTGGGTCAGCATCCAATCGACAACGACCCCTTCCCGTAGGGCCCGCTCGCAAATTTTCAGCTGGTCTACGCCCAGTAGCTCCATCGCTGTTTTTAAAATCACTGCGCCCGCCACGATAATTTCTGCCCGCCGGTCAGACATGCCGGGGAGCGATAGCCTTTCTTGGTAGCTCATTTTGCGCAGGCGGTGGAGCCAGTGGCTCAGGTCGTCGTAGCTTAGCCGATAGCCGTTTATCGGGTCGGGCTCCAACCCGGTTTTTTCCATCGCGACCAAAATCGCTAGGCACTCAATCGTGCCAGAGGTGCCAATCAGCTTAAGCGGTGTGCCTGCCGGATTATTTTTTCTGAGCTGCTTTTTGAGAGAGTCGACCGTTGGCTCTAGCACGCCGTTGACGTAGGCTCGCAGGTAGTCGTATTCCTTTTTGCTGACGGGGTCGGTGGAGACAAAGCGGGAGGTGAGGCGGACGGCACCGACCTTGCTACTGCTCAAAAAGTCGTGGGGGCCGCCGTTGCCCAAAATCAGCTCCGTAGAACCGCCGCCAATATCAATAATGGCGTGGGGCTTACCCTTGAGCTCCATGCCAGAAATGACCCCTAGATAAATTCGCCGAGCCTCTTCTTTCCCGGCAATTAAGTTAATCGATAGCCCTAGCTCTCGCTTGACCCGGTCGATAAACACCTGACCATTGCCAGCTTCTCGGACGGCACTGGTGGCCACCGCCACAACGTCGTCGGCTTGCAAGCTCTCAGCAATCTGCAGGCAGCGCTTGAGAGAATCTACCCCTCGCTGCATGGCTTCTTCTGTGAGGTTGCCAGTCGACTCGCAAAAGTCCCCTAGTCGGACCGTGTCTTTTTCTTTCCCAATAACATTAAAAGAGGGTAACGACGGGTCGATTTTGGCAATCACCATGTGTATCGAGTTCGTTCCGATGTCAATCGCCGCTAACACAAACTCGCCCTGATGACGACTGCCCAATGTCTCGCCTTGAGAGACTAGGTTGGGCTGCGCAAGCAAGGCTGCTGCCGCTTTGCCAGGGGCGTTCTTAGCCCTTAGTGCGATAGTATCAACCATCGGAAAACAGCTAGATAGCTGGTGACGATTTGCTCATCTATACTACAGTTCGAATGGCTGAGCTGACAGTGATATATGTAATCTTATTGTTATCTTAAATTAACTACTTCTGTGCGCAGAGTCGTAAGCAGATTACGTCAGCTGGCTGCTTCAAACTGACGACGAATTTCTTCTGTCCGCTTGCGATTTGCCCCCAGATCAGACTTTCCTAGCCGGGCAGCTGTGCGGGTATGAATGACCGATTCGCCGGGTGGCGCGTAAAATTCTACATCGTCGACGAAGCCCATTAGCTTACTAGAAAATTCGGCGTACAGGTAATCGTCCGATACGCTGTTGATTTTGGAGCGCTCCATGCCTTCAATGATTTGTTTGAGCTGCTGGATGGCGTCTTTGGCAGCTCCTGTGTAGCTAAAGGGTGCGATCGCATGTTCTTTGTCGTCGGCAGGTGCCTGAGAGCACACGCAGTTTGGCGTATCAGGACAGGGCTTGAGCTTGCCGCCCTCTTTTACGCCAATATCTGTTGGAGGGGTGCCAGAAAAAGAAAAAAGAGACATGGGTAGGGTCCTGTTAGTGGCGTTTTAGGGGCGCTGATGCATCGAGGGCAGCTTGTACCACGGCAGGTGCGGGTACTGGTGGTGTTCCCAATGATAGTCGAAGTGGTAGCAGCTCAAAAAAGAAAGTAACGGCGAAACAGAGGAGCTGTTTGCCCGGTGGGCGTTGGTATGGCCGCCCGGGGGCCGCTTGTGCGGACGATAGGTGCCAAAGTAAAACAGCTGCCATGAGCTGATCGCCTGGGGCAGTAGCCAAAACAACGCAGCGTTGATAACTGGAACATGCAGCCCTAGTACCAAAGGGTAAAAGAAAGCCGACATGCCCCAAAAAATCACCCAGCCCTGACCGCCCTCAATGTAGGTCCGCATAAACTTGAAGTACCAAGGCCAAAAGCTTCCCGGATAAAAATCAGGGTCGGTGGCTTGGGCAGGTGTCCGGTGATGCTGATGATGACAGGCCTGCATCTGCTCAAACGACAAAAAACTGTAAATTCGCAGGATAATTCGTCCTGCCCAATCGTTTAGCTGGGGGTATGCAGGCATCAGGGTGCCATGCATCGCATCGTGCGCCAAGATAAACAACCCCGTGTGCAAAAACGACCGCACAGCGATCACAGCAACAACTGCGAAGAGGGAGAGGTCGCTAGCAGCAGGCAGTACAAATAGGCTGCCGTAGGCTGTTATTACCCAGAGCAGCACAATAAAAATCGCAATAGAAATAGAGATAAGAGATTCTCTAATTAGCGCAGCAGACAAAGAGCGAGCAGTCATGTAGCAAGAGAATCTGTGAGGAAAAGTCTGGGTAAGAAAACCGAATATTCAGAAAGAAGCACGTTCACTTTGTAATTGACAGCACGAGCGACAGCGAGCAAGGCCTAGTCAAGGCATGGCTCAACTCAGTGAGTCTTAAGGTTGCGTAGTCTATAAAGAAATATTAAGGCAATATTACAACACCTTAACAGGGGATAGGGCCGGTTAAAACTGTCAGGCGAATGATTTATTTAAGAACTTTCTTGTTATCTGTGTGTGGCAGACAGCAAGCGACGTCTAGAAATGTCTGTAGAGCTGCTCTAGCGTAACTGCTACGCTTAAACCTGTGCAGCAAGAATGACCTATGCAAAATATCCCTGAAGAAAAGCTTCTCGAAACCTACCGGACGTTTCCTCAGCAGTTTGGCAGCGTAATCTTGGGGACGGCGAGTCCGAGCGGTCAGCCGCAGGCCAGCTATGCACCTTGCGTCATCGATGAGGTGCGCAATATCTATATCTTTGTCAGTGGACTCTCTGCTCATACGCAAAACCTAACGGCGACCGGAAAAGCGAGTGCGCTGTTTATTAAAGATGAGTCGCAAACGCAGCAGATGTTTGCCCGGCAGCGGCTAAGCTATGACTGTCGTGCGGTTTTGCTGGAGCGGGAGAGCGAGCAGTGGAATGCGATCGCAGGCCAGTTTGCCGAGCGCTTTGGCAACATTGTAGAGGTCATGACAAGCCTACCCGACTTCCGAATCTTTCAGCTGCAGCCTCAGTCCGGGCGGTTTGTGATGGGTTTTGGCGCAGCCTACGATATCGATCCAGATAACTTGGACCGGCTGGTGCATAAGCGCGGAAAATGAACAGAGTTAGAAAATAAGCGTAAAGACCGATGGGCGTAACCTTTATGCTCATCGGTCCTTTGTCGGCAAATGTGATCGTCGATTTTGATTGTCAGTGGTTGGTGAGTAGTGCGCTACGCTTCCGCGAAGTCTTCTTCCTCTTCCCAGCAGTCGACGGCGAGCAGATCGCCGATAGAGTCTTGCATGGTGAAGTCAAAGGACTCTAGCTCAGACTTCCAATGGGCCCACTTGTCGCCAAAAATGAAAGCAATTTTCCATAGGCTGTCTGTAGGCTGAATCGCCTTCGTTTCAACGAGCGATCGCACTTTGCGTTGAAATTTCACCATAGGATGAGCTGCCACTACTTCAGTGAGTGACCGCGCAGCAGTTGATTGAGTGGTCATAGATTGTGTTGTGTGAATACTGTCAGAATGTCTGTTTTGATTAAGCCTGCGAACAGCCCTTGTGTGGTTTTTGCATAGAACCTGCTGTAGGTTCGAACCAGTCAAGTTGCTTTTGGCAAGTCGCTTTTGGAGCGGTTGCTCTTGGCTATGTGAATTGTGACTGTGTGAACTGTGGCTGTGTGAACTGTGGCTGTGTGAACTGTCCTATCTGCTTGATGCTTTAAAGACTTTTCCCCTTTGGCAGTTTTGCTGTCTGCAATTGCTTGAAGTCTGTAGATAGGGACCGGGCTGTAGTAAGACCCTTTTTGAAACGCTGTTGGAAAATTTGCTTAGCTCAAAGCGCTGCTTACCTTAACACGAAATGTCATCTTTGGATGTCGATATGACTAACCACGGCATCTCCCGAACAGCCGCTAACAAGTTATAGCGAATAAGCGTATCACAGCTCTGAACTGTTTACTTTTTGTAAGGAAAACGCCGGGGCTAACTCATGGGGAGCTGTTTCAAATGGTTGCCTTGAAACGGCTGCTTGTGAATGGCCGACTTGTTT